>JAWXTZ010000011.1:0-24243 GCA_044433085.1 Akkermansia sp. | reverse complement strand
CGTCAGCTCATCGCTGACGTCGGGGCTTGGGAGCTGGCTTTTCAGCCTTGGTGTTTTGCTTGCTCATCTGGCGAAGCTCAGTGGCGGCCTCTTGCAGCTTGGCGCTGACTCCCGTCAGGACACCACTCTTCAGTCGCTTATTGTTGATAAATTGGATAAAGGCGATGGTGACAATGCAGAAGAAGAGTAAAATCATCCCTGCGGCCATGTTGGCAATCAACTTATCTTGCTGCAATTCTTGGCTCTTTTTGTAGTCGGCTAACTCCAATTTACTTTGGGCGAGCTCTAAGGCAAGCCGTGTGTTTTGCTCCTTGCTGGTGCTTGCTTGGGCCGCTTGGGCAAACTTCAATTCTTGCAGCTCGGCAAGCTGAATATTGAGATTCATCTCCAGCTGTTCCAAGGTGGCTTTGATTTGGCTGAGCTCCAACTTGCCAGCTTCCCAATTGCTGTTGACGAGGGCTTGCAGTGCTGCGGTGTTTTTATCTTGCGCTTGGATGCGTTGTGTTTGGCGTCCAAATTCAAGGATGAAGGCATCGAGTTTTTCACTCTTTCGGTTGGCTTCTTGGTCGCTTTGGGTCAAGCTTTGATCAAAATTCCCCATCTTCTCGTTGAGCTGGGCATTGGCGAGCAAGGCTGCCTTGAGCTCTTCGGAGAGGCTTGTCATGCGCTTCAGGCATTGTTCGTAGAGGACGGTTTGTTCTTGGATGCTGTTGTTGCTCTCCTGCAGAAGGAGGCGTTGGCTGTTGATTTGTTCAGACAGCCCTTCCAAGACCATATTCTGTTTTTGGTCGACAATCTTGATTTCATCAAGTTGTTTGGCTTGGGCGGCGGTATCGGCTTGGGGGGCGGGGGCTGGGGCTGGTTCCTGTGCCAAGAGTGGCAGGGAGAGCAGCGCGGAGAGCAGGATGGATGAGGTAGGTTTCATAGGGGGGTGGGTTAAGAGGCTTGGAATTGGGCGAGAAGTTGGTTGAGGTAGCTCAAGATAGCAGGGTCATGGGTCAGCAGTTCCTTCATTTCATCAGCGATGTCAAAGGCGGCGACTAAAGCGGGGGTCAGGGGGAACTGCCCTGCCTGTTTGGCGGTATGGGTGGCGTAATGCTGCAAGGCGTCCACGGTGCGCGGGTCAGCACAGAGTTGTTCGATGCTAGCTTTAATGTCAGCTTGGGCCTTGCCGATGATGGTGGCGAGGAAGGCTTTACGGGCGGCTACTTGAGCCATCTTTTTTAATAAACTCATGGGTGGGTGTAATTAAAGGTAGTAGGCGCTGAGTTGCTCAATGATGTGGTGGGCTTCACCACGGTAGTTGTCGTGATTGTCGGCGGGGAACTGGGCAAGGGCCTTGCAGGCGGGCAGCTCGGCACCAGCGGGGACGCGGACGAAGCAGGGAATGTCCGCGCGCTCCAGTTTACTCAATTCTGCATGAATGTCCGCGACAAGGGGTAATTCCGCAGCTTGCAGACCGCAGAGACCTATGGCGTGGACATCGTTTTCCGCCGCCATGCGGGCGGTGTCAGCGGGGCTTTGTTTGAGCGGGCAGACATCAATATCAAAACCGGCATCAGCGTAAGCTGCGGCATAGAGTCGCAGGGCCCGTTCATCAGCCGTCTCTCCGAGGGAGGCGAGCAAAAGTCGGGGACGACGTCCATCTTCATCATTAAAGTGGTCGGTGAGTTGGCGAGTTTGCGCCAGCTCAAGCTCTTCTTTGAGTTGCATGCTAAGATTTTACAGCATCAATCGCCTCATTGCAAGCAGTGGCATGCCTCTCTATCATCTTTTTGTTCTTTTTTATTTACCCAGCCCCCATCATCAAGTAGAATCATTCTATGAAAATCATCAGTTGGAACGTCAATGGCATTCGCGCCACCTTGGGTAAGGGCTTGGCCGAGCAGATGGATGCACTCGCCCCCGATATCCTCTGCTTGCAAGAGACGAAGGCTCGCGCGGAGCAGGTGAAGGATGAATGGCTGGCCGCTTGGCCCCATCAATTTTGGAATTCTGCCCAAAAGGCGGGCTACAGCGGAACCTTAATTTTGACCAAGGAGGCACCAATTCGCTCCTTCCTCGGCATGGGGATGGAGGAGCATGATCGCGAGGGACGCGTGTTGACCTTGGAGTTTGAGCGCTTCTATCTGGTCAATTGCTACACCCCCAACGCCCAAAACGAGCTGGCGCGCCTGCCCTATCGGCAGGAGTGGGATGAGGCTTTTCGTCATTACCTCTGCGAGCTGCAAGAGACCAAACCCGTCATCATGTGTGGGGATTTGAACGTGGCTCACGAGGAGATTGACCTCGCCCGCCCGAAGGCGAATCATTTTAGCGCAGGTTTCTCGGATGAGGAGCGCGCAGGCTTTTCTGCCCTGTTGGATGCGGGCTTTGTGGATTCCTTCCGCCATTTTTACCCCGACCAAACAGCCGCCTACAGCTGGTGGAGCTATCGAGGTGGGGCACGCGCCCGCAACGTCGGGTGGCGCATCGACTACTTTTGTGTGAGTGAAGCGCTAGTGCCCGCGTTAAAGACGGCAGCGATTCATCCCGACGTGATGGGATCTGACCATTGCCCTGTGAGCATTGAGCTGACTCTGTAAAACAAAAGCAACCGCAGCGACTTAGCCAACAGCTCCCCAAAAACAACAAAATAACCCTAATTTAGAGTTAATTGAATTGTTTTTCTTGACGCGGGCTTGAAAATGTGTAAAATTAGTCCCCGCTTAACTCTTAACTTAATTATTATGTCCAGAATTTGTAACATTACATTCGCAATGCCCCACAAAGGCCGCCGCATCCATCGCTCCGGTCTTGCCAAGAAAAAGGGTGGTATTGGTCGTCACGTCACTAAGACTGTAAACCGCACGGTTTACCCAAATCTTCAAGAAAAGCGCATCTGGGTTCCAGAACTCAATGGCGGCAAGGGTGGTTACATCCGCATGAAGATCTCCTGCAAGGCTCTTCGCACCATCTCCAAGAACGGTGCTTACAACACCCTCAAGAAGGCTGGAATCCTCTATTGATTCCCCTTTTTTTGAACAAAGGCAGCATTCGTGCGTCTATACTTAAGACAACGATGCTGCTTGTTCAATCCATTCCCTTTGGAACGCGGGTCGAGCTTGGAGTTCGGTAAATTGTCAACATTTTCAAAAAAAAGACACTACAATGACCTCACAGCAGACTAAAATAGCGCTTCGCATCAACAACGAAAATCCTAACCATCACTTGTGGAATAACCGCGGTGTTTGGTGGTGCCATGTCACCGTCCATAAGCCTGACGCAACGGCTGAACGACTTCGATTCTCCTTAAAAACACGCGACATCGAAAAAGCACGCGGTCTCCGCGATCGTATTTTCGCTGACATCCAGCGCCACTTTGGAATCACTGCCTAAGCGCGTGATTTCGACAGATATATGAGCCGATGTGCTAGTGATAGCACATCAGCAAAGAACAAGAAGTTCACTTAAGTAAGAGTAAGCGTCTAGCGCGACTCTCCAAGGACTTCCCCCGCATTCTTTATTTCATCAAGAAAGTGCCTCCATCAGTTTTGATGGGGGCGCTTTTTTTCGCTTCGCTCCAATTGGGAATTGGGAATGGGGAATTGGGAATTATAAAATTAGCGGGCTTCGCACGATGGTAGGGGGCAAAGCATATGCGACGTAGCACTTGCTTTGCAACCCTGCCCGTTAGGGCACTCTATTCTAATTCCCAATTCCCCATTCCCAATTCCCCATTTGAGCGAAGCGACTCAGTTCCCAATTCCCCATTGGAGCGAAGCGACTCAACTTTTTCCTTTCTTTTTCGCCCTCAATACGGTATACTCTCCGCGAGTTTAACACTTTTTCTCCCAATACAATGGATACCGTACGCACATTCACAACCGCTCAGGGCAAGGATGCCCAGTTCTACTCCCTCCCTGCTCTTGCTGAGCAAGGTTTTGCTAAGATTGCTCGCATGCCTGTCTCGCTCCGCATTGTCCTTGAAAGCCTTTTGCGCAATTGCGATGGTCTCAAGGTCTCCGAGCAGGATGTCAAGAATCTTGCCGAATGGAATGCGGCCTCTCCTGGCGATTACGAAATCCCCTTCACTGTGGCTCGTATCATCCTTCAGGATTTGACGGGCGTTCCCCTTTTGGTAGACCTCGCGGCCATGCGCTCCGCCGTCCAAGATTTGGGTGCTGACCCTAACAAGATGGAGCCCCTCGTCCCCGTTGATTTGGTCGTTGACCACTCGGTGCAGGTGGACTGGGCTGGCTTTGCCAAGTCCTATCAGCAAAACCTCACCCGCGAGTTTGAACGTAATACAGAACGCTACGAATTCCTGAAATGGGGTCAACAAGCCTTTGAAACTTTTTCCGTTGTTCCCCCCAGCACTGGCATTGTGCATCAGGTGAATTTGGAACACCTCGCCCGTGGCGTGATGGAGCTCGATGGTGTTTACTACCCAGATTCCCTCGTCGGTACCGACTCTCACACCACGATGATTAATGGTCTTGGCGTCGTTGCTTGGGGCGTTGGTGGTATTGAGGCCGAAGCTGGTATGCTCGGTCAACCCGTCACCTTCCAAGTGCCCGAAGTCGTCGGTGTCAACCTGACTGGCAAGTTGCGCGAAGGCGTGACAGCAACCGACCTCGCCCTGCATGTAACGCAGATGCTGCGCGCTCAAGGTGTTGTTGGCAAGTTTGTGGAATTCTTTGGTGAGGGTGCCGCCTCACTCTCCCTCCCCGACCGTGCGACGGTGGCGAACATGGCTCCTGAATACGGTGCCACCATGGGCTTCTTCCCCGTTGATGCTGTCAGCGTTGATTACATGTCGGCCACAGGTCGCGCGCCAGAGCATGTCGCGACCTACGAAGCTTATTACAAGGCACAGGGTCTCTTCGGCATGCCTGCCAAGGGTGATATTGATTACACGGTGGAGTTGGAGCTCGACCTCGACACCATCGTTCCTGCGGTCAGTGGTCCTAAGCGTCCTCAAGATCGCATTGAACTCACATCCCTCAAGTCACAGTTTGCAACAATGCAGCAGGAGGTTTACAACTTGCCACTCGGCCGTGCGGACATCAGCTTGACGATGCAGGGCGAGGCTGGTAATCCCGAAGCGGAATGCACGCAGGATGTCAAACTCAATGATGGTTCCATCCTCGTTGCCGCGATTACCAGCTGCACCAACACGAGCAATGATGGCTTGATGCTGGCAGCGGGTCTGCTGGCGAAAAAGGCAGCAGCTCTCGGTCTCAAGGTTCCTGCCCACGTCAAGACCAGCATGGCCCCCGGCTCTCGCATTGCTGAAAAGTACTTCACCAACAATGATTTGATGGATGCGCTCGATTGCGTTGGCTTCTCCATCGTCGGTTACGGATGCGCGACTTGCATTGGTAACTCGGGTCCACTCAACCCGCAGATTGAGCAAGCGGTCAAGGATCATGACTTGCTTTCCTGCTCCGTCCTTTCAGGTAACCGCAACTTTGAAGCGCGCATTCACGCCTCGGTCAAAGCCAACTTCCTGATGTCTCCCCCACTCGTCATTGCCTTTGCACTGGCTGGTCGCGTTGACATTGACATGGAAACAGAGGCCTTGGGCACCGCAGCCGATGGTTCCGCTGTCTATTTGAAGGATATCTGGCCTAGCTCGGCCGAGATTGCCGAGGCTCAAGCCAAGGCTTGCCGCCCCGAGGATTACGCCGCTTGCTATGCTGGCACGGTCAAGGAGTGGTCTGCCGTAGAAGGTCCCGATGGCGCGACCTTCGCGTGGGATGATAGCTCCTCCTATATCCACCGCCCCCCTTATTTTGAGGGCTTTAATGGCAAGAAAAATGACATTGTTGACATTCTTGATGCCCGACCACTTGGCATCTTTGGTGACAGCGTGACCACCGACCACATTTCCCCTGCTGGCGCGATTCGCCCAACGGGACCTGCGGGCAAGTACCTTTCGGCCAATGGCGTCGCCTTGCGTGATTTCAACACCTTTGGTTCCCGCCGTGGCAATGACCTCATCATGACGCGTGGCACCTTTGCCAACGTGCGCATCAAGAATTTGATGGTCGAAGGTACAGAAGGTGGCTACACCCTGTACTTTGGCCAGCAAGAACTGCCAGCGGTTGATATGGATATTGCAGCAGCAGCTGGTCAAGCCAGCTTCATCTACGATGCGGGCATGGCCTACAAGCAAGATGGGGTTTCCACCATCGTCATCGGTGGGGAAGACTACGGCATGGGCTCCAGCCGCGACTGGGCAGCCAAGGGCACTAATCTTTTAGGTGTCAAAGCTGTTATCACGAAGAGTTTTGAGCGTATTCACCGCAGCAACTTGATTGGTATGGGGGTTTTGCCTCTCAACTTCGCCAATCCTGCCGACTACGATAAGGTAAAGGACTTGAAGGATGTTAGCTTCAGCATCAAGGGCTTGAGCAATGAGATGCCCGCGCGTGCCGCTGCAACACTCATCGTGAGCCCCGCAGGTGAGCCCGCCTTTGAATTGCCCCTCATCGTGCGCATTGATACACCTATCGAGAAGGAGTACTTCCGCGCTGGTGGCATCTTGCAATATGTCTTGGCTCGTTACTGCTAAAGGAGGAATGATATGAAAGAAATCGTTTTTGAGAGTTTGCAGGACAACGCGGCTCGCCTCATCGGCAAGCAGTGGATGATGATCACGGCCGGCACCATGGGTGCCGACGGTGATAGCTCCGCCTGCAACACAATGACGGCTAGCTGGGGTGGGCTGGGCTACATGTGGAACCGCCCTGTCGCCTACGTCTTCGTGCGACCCAACCGCCACACGGCACCACTCATCAATGAGCATGCCAGTTTCACCCTCTCCTTCATGCCAGAGAAGTACCGTCAGGACTTGATGTACTGCGGTCGTCACTCGGGTCGCGACGGCAACAAGTTTGAGCAATGCGCCCTTCAGCCCATGGCACTTCCCTCTGGCCTCGTCGCCTTGCAGGATGCTGATTTGGTGCTGGAATGCCGCAAGATGTATGTTCAAGAGCTTTCCGAAGCAGGCTTTTGTGATTGGAGCGAAGTTAGCCCCCAATGGTATGAAGAGGGCAACCCCCTTCATGTGATGTATGTTGCCGAACTCAGCCACTGCTGGCAGAGGGAGGCTTAAGACCTAAGCCCCCCATGTCTTGCCCAGATGCCCCTTGTCGATTTACTCCCCCCCGATGATGGTGAATCCCGCCCCGCCGAGGTGCAGGGAGGGTCGATGATGGATAACATCTTGGCACAAATCGAAGGTCAGGCACCCGAGGGGGAAATCGAATGTCATATCGCCCCCAAGGAGCTGCCAGATGGCTACCGCTTGCACAACTACGTCATTGAGCGCACGCTTGGTGCGGGTGGTTTTGGGGTGACCTATCTGGCGCGCGAGGATGTCTTAGGGCGACTGGTGGTTATTAAGGAGAATTTTCCGCACAGCATCTGCTACCGCGAGGCTGGCAGCCTGAAGGTGCTGCCCGAGGTGGGCTGCAAGCAAGAGAACCTAGACTGGGCACTGAGCAACTTCATGCGCGAAGCCCGCTTGCTAGCCACCATTGACCACCCCCACATTGCGAAGCTCTACAGCTATTTTCAATGGAATGGTCAGGCCTATTACGTCAGCGAGTTCATCAAGGGACAATCCATTGCCGAGGTGGCGCAGCAGTATGCCGAGCGTGGTGAGGTCATCCCTCAAAAAGCGCTGTACGGAACGCTGGTGCGCTTGCTTGATGCCTTAGATTACCTGCACGAGCGCGGCATGCTTCACCGTGATGTGAAGCCCGACAATGTCCTCATCACCAACCCAGGTCTACCCGTCCTCATCGACTTTGGTGCTGCCAGCGAAGCGGGGGGTGATGCCTTTGCCAATGTGGTGGAGTCGCTTGGTTTTTCGCCCAGTGAGCAGACCGCCAATGGAGGTAAGATGGGGCCATGGACGGATTTGTACGCCCTAGCCGCAACGATGTACTTTGTCTTGACTGGTGCCATGATGCCCAGTGCCCAGCAGCGTGAGCTCTACGATACCTTGGATCCCCTGTCTAAGAATCCTGATTTGACCCCGCATTATCATCCCCGCTTGTTGGCATCCATCGACCGCGCCTTGTCGCCGCAAATTGAGAAGCGCTACCGCAGTGTTTCTGATTGGATGGATGATTTGCGTCCTTAAGGACGCTTAAATCACTTATCCCTCTAATCAAGCGTGGCTTCCTTAGAGCGGGATGAAGGATTATTCATAAAAACAAGGTTGCAATATATCGCAAATCTTATTATAATCACTATATTCATGAAATACTATGCCCAACAACTCGTGCGCTACCCAGCCATGGGGATATCCGTTGACTTCTCAAAGCTGATTCTCAGTCAAGATTTTCTAGAGGGTTTGAAGCCTCAGATTGCCCGCGCCTTTAGCGATATGGAGGCACTGGAGGGTGGTGCTATCGCCAACCCTGATGAAAATCGCATGGTCGGCCACTACTGGTTGCGTAACAGCGACTTGGCGCCTACGCCTGAACTTAAGGCGCTTATTGACGAGCCCATCGCTGCGCTTAAAAAATTCTCCTACAGTATTCTTTCGGGTGAGACCCTTGCCCCCAACGGACATGCCTATACCACCTGTCTTGTCATTGGTATCGGTGGCTCGGCACTGGGTCCAGAGCTCTTAGCTGATGCGCTGCCCAACAATGGTTTGCAGATGCGATTCTTGGATAATACCGACCCCGATGGTATGTTGAAGGTTCTCTCTCGACTGCCCTTGCAGGAGACGCTTGTCGTGGTTATCTCCAAGAGTGGTGGCACGCCTGAAACCCGCAATGGGATGGTCGTTGCTCAAAACTTTTTTGCCGCGCATGATGTCGCTTTTGCCCCACAGGCCGTGGCGGTGACAGGCATTGATTCCAGCTTGGATAAGGTGGCTGTGGCAGAAGGATGGCTCCAACGCTTCCCCATGGAAGATTGGGTCGGTGGTCGCACCTCGGTCACCTCAGTTGTCGGTCTGGTGCCTGCAGCGTTGCAAGGGGTGGACATTGACCACCTGCTGCAAGGTGCCCGCGATATGGATGCCCGCACCCGCGTTCAGGACATGAACATCAATGCCGCGATGAAGCTCGCGCTCTCTTGGTACAAGGCGGGCGAAGGCAAGGGACTTAAGGATATGGTCGTGCTGCCTTATAAGGACAGCCTCTGCCTCTTCTCCAAATACCTGCAACAACTCATCATGGAGTCCATCGGCAAGGAGCTTGACCGCGAAGGCAATGTCGTTCACCAAGGTGTGACGGTCTACGGCAACAAGGGCTCGACCGACCAACACGCCTACGTGCAACAACTGCGCGATGGTATCCATAACTTCTTCACCTGCTTTATTGAAGTGCGCCAATCCCCCAATGACTTTGTGGAGGTGGAGGAAGGCTTCACCTCGGGCAACTACCTGCAAGGCTTCCTTCGCGGAACCCGCAAGGCACTGACCGAAAGCGGGCGCGAAAGCTTGACCATCTCCATCCCCACGGTCAGCGCCTATAGCTTGGGCATGCTCATTGCCCTCTTTGAGCGTACGGTGAGTTTTTACTCCTCCCTGATTAACATCAACGCCTACCACCAACCGGGTGTGCAAGCGGGTAAGTTGGCCGCCAACGTCTTCCTGAGCCTCTTGAAGAATGTGCAAGGGGAACTTTCCTCTGCCCCCGCAACGGCTATTGCCATTGCCGAAAAGCTGGATGCTGATGTGGAGGATTGTTACCATGCTCTCGTTCACCTGTCCGAAAGTGGCAAGGCGAAGTGGAATATGGCGGACTACCCCACCAATGACACCTTTTACGTCTAAATAAGAGATATAGCTTAGTCTTTCAACGCCAGTTTGTCCCGCACAAGCTGGCGTTTATGGTAGACAGGGTGCTTGACCTGCGGGCATATAGGCATTATGCTAAGTAAATGTACGCTTGGACACGACGAATCGTAGCAGGTCTTTTGCTCTTCGCCCTCTTCACCAGCTTTTGTGGCTTTGTGTTGCCGCATGATGCTGCCCTGTGGGCAACGCGCTTACAATTTGTCCCCGCCCTGCTGGGCGTGCTGCATGGCAAGGAGTGGGCGATTGTCATCTGCATCAGCTTGCTTTTGTTGACCTTGCTCTTTGGGCGTGTCTTCTGTTCATGGATTTGTCCGCTGGGCATCCTCCAAGATATCAGCCGACGTTTAGGCAATCGCAGCGGGCGTTATAAGGGAAAGGCGGTGCGCCCTAGTAAGAATCATTACCTCATCCGCGCCCTCTTTGGCATCGCCAGCTTTGGTTCGCTTGCGCTGGGCAGCAGCTTGGTACTGACATGGCTTGACCCCTATAGCATTGCGGGGCGCGGGGCATCCGCCCTCTTCCATGGGGGGCGCTACGGTGCCGTGCTGCTGGGAATTTTGCTCATCAGCCTCGCCATCCCGCTGCTCATGGCCTTCTTCAAGGGGCGACTCTACTGCAATACCATTTGTCCCGTCGGGGCGCTGCTCGGGCTGCTCTCGCGCTGGGCTCCCTTTGCACCGGCCATCAAAAAGAGCGCTTGCACCCGCTGCGCAGGCTGTGCGCAGGTTTGTAAGGCTCATGCCATCGACCTGAAAACACTGCAAATTGACCAGACGCAGTGCATCAACTGCTACAATTGTGTCGATGCCTGCCCGCATGATGCCATGAAGCTGCACAAGGTGAAGGACGAGCCCCCCGCCCAGCCCCAAGCAAAACCCAGCCCCACGGCCGACCCTCAGCGACGTGCCCTGCTGGGCTTGGGACTAGTTGGTGGCATCAGCACGATGCTGCCATCCTGCACGGCACAGGGTGGGGATGGTACCTGCGCTCCAGCCGTCCTTCCACCGGGGGCTAAGAACCTGCGCCTCTTCCTCGACCGCTGCACAGGCTGTGGGCTCTGCATCAGTGGGTGCCCCACCAAGGTGCTGCGCCCCTCCCTGACCACCTTGGGCTGGGAAGGAGTCATGAAACCCTACCTCAATACCGAAGATGCCGCCTGCGCCTTTAACTGCAATCGCTGTGGGGAAGTGTGCCCCCACGGTGCCATCGATCTGCTGCCCATGGCAGAAAAGCAGCGCACCCAAATTGGCATTGCCCACATCCGCAATGCGCATTGTGATGTCTGGATGCAGCACAAAGCCTGCGGCAAATGCTCCGAAGCCTGCCCGACCAAGGCGATTAGCATGAACAAGGTCAAAATCCCCGCCTGTGTGGAGAGTCAATGCACCCACTGCGAGCTCTGCTACCAAGCCTGCCCCGAAAGCGCCATCCACATGGAAGACCGAAATGGAAAACTCTTCCCCATCATCGACTACAACAAATGTGTCGGCTGTGGGGACTGCGTGCTAGCCTGCCGCAGCGATGCGATGGACTACCGCCATGCCGAAGTCCCCGTCCTCGATGAAAGCCTTTGCATCGGCTGTGCCGCCTGCGTGCAAGCCTGCCCCGCCCAACCCACCCGCGCCATCAGCGTGGTGGGGGTCAAAGCCCAAAAGCAAGCCGCCCTCTACGTAGCACCACCCGCCCCAGCCAAGCCCCAAGCCGAAAAAACCGCCCCCACATCCACCAGCTGGGATGACGAAGGCAGTTTTGATTGGTGAATCGTCATTTTTTTACGATTAAATGCGTAAAGTGGACAATTTCGCTTGTAAAGAAGGCAATATGATGTATGATTCATACGAACAAGGATAGAAATCACCGCTGATGCTGACCAAGATTACCCTCGAAAATTTTAAATCCTTCCACGAAAAAACGGAGATTGATTTTAACAAGACAAACTATACTTTTCTGCCCCAGAACGTGGCCGATAGTGGGGTCTTGAAGGGTGCTGTCTTTGTGGGGGCGAATGCATCGGGTAAGTCCAATGTGTTGGAGGCAATTAAGTTGTTGCTGGATTTGCTGTTTTCTGAGAGCGATTTGCATCTTCAACTGTATGCTAATTTTTTGAACCTAAATGACCCTGAAAAAAACTTTTTTAAGATATCCTATGAATTCTTGATTCGTAATCATAAAATTGAATATCAGGTGCAATACTTTAATAAAACAAACGCTTTTATTGAGTATTTATCGATTGACGGTAAGGAGTTAATGTGGCGAGTTGATGAGGATGCTAAATCATTCTTAAGCGACGCATCGGGGGTGGCTTATCAATCAGATAGCATTATTAAGGATGGGCTTTTTTTAAGGACTTTATATTTTAATACAAAGTTTATCGAGAATGAAATTTTGCAAGAATGGATGCAGTTCCTGTCGGCATCAATCTATTATCATCAAGCTAGAACGGAGCTTAAATTGTATTCAGCAAAAGAGCTGAAAACAATTTATCAGTACTTAAAGGAGAATGGTACAGAGGAATTTAATGATTTTTTATCGAAGTATCGCTTTCCTCATCAAATTGACTATTACCAAGGGGATAGCCAAAAAGGAGGAAGTAACATGATTTTCTTTAAGCGGACTTTAGGTGCAAATAGCTATATCAACATGCCTGAAGTTTATGAATCGACAGGTAATCGTGCTTTAATAAGGATGTTGCATCTTTTCTTTGTTGCGTTGTCCCGCAATTGTATGTTGATTGTTGACGAGTTCTCCAGCTGCTTGCACAATGATTTGGAAGAGTTGTTGATGCGGCATTTCATGGAGAAGTCGAAGCAGTCGCAAATCTTCATCGTGACCCATTCAACCAACCTGCTGAGTAATGCTATTTTACGTCCTGACCAAGAATATGCGGTAGAGTTTCGCAAGACGGGCAGCAGCGTGAAACGCTTTTCATCTGAGCAGCCACGCTTGGCGCAAAATGTTGAAAAAATGTATGTCAGTGGAGTCTTTGGTGGATTGCCCCATTACCATGAAACTGAATCGTGACAAGAGGGTAGGCAATGTGCTCTTTTTCGTTGAGGGAGAAAAAGACGAGTTTGCCCTATTACAGCGCATCTTTAAAGATGTGCTGGGGTATCGTGTACTGACCAAGAAAAAACCTAGTAGTCAAATTTTAGTGAAGGGTGATAACGCTATCAACAAAGTAGCGATTATCAAGGCTCGGAGTAGCTCGATATCCAGTTCGCAAGACGCTGAATTTATAGATACAGTGTATCTTGAATTGATGAGTGAAAGATTTCCTGTCGATAAGGCGGCTATCTTTTTTCTATTTGACCGTGACCCCTTGTCAAATCCTGCTAGCCAAGATGTTCGAAAGTATCTTGAGTTATTGCAAGACCCTTACGATAATGGGAACGATGATTACACACGTGCTGGCATGCTGCTGCTGAGTTATCCTAGCATCGAAGCCCATTTGGTTTCTCATTTTGGTGTGATTCCGGCCGAACAGTTTGGTCTAGGTAAAGAGCTTAAAGCTAAAATGGATTTATGGCGCAGGGAGTATCATTGTGCTGTCAGCTCAATTAGTCCCGATACCTTGTTGCAAGCGACAAGGTCATTTATTGATTTTTATGAGCGCGAACTGGGTGAACACTTTGATATCGATGAGCCCACGCACCGAGGGCTCGCCGTTTTTGATTATGAAGAAGAGCATTATCGTACCTGCGGCAAGTACAAGCTCTTCTCGCACTTGGTGCAGGCACTGATTTACCTTGGTGTCATCGTTCTTGATGAGGACGAGCTTACTGGGGCAGCTGGCTGAGGATTTGCTGAAGCTCCTCTAGGCTCGCGACGCGGGCTAGTTGGGGGCGTAGGGGCTTGCAGCCGGGGATGCCTTTGCCGTAGCTGAGCAGGCGGGAGCGCATGGCGCGCATGGTTGTCAGCTCACTGCCATAGTGCCCGCTATCGAGGGCTAGGCGCGTGTGGCGCAGCATGAGCTCTACCTTTTGTTGAGGCGTGGGTGGTGGGGCGATTTCGCCTGTTTCAAGGTAGTGCTTGCATTGGGCAAAAATCCAGGGGGAGGCCATGGCGGCTCGGCCAATCATGACTCCTTTGATGAGTGCTTCCTCCTTGATTTGCTTGATCTGCTCGGGGGTGGAGATATCGCCATTGCCGATGATGGGGGTGTTGGGGACGGTTTGGGCACATTGGCGAATGACGTCCCAGTCGGCGTGACCTCCATATTGTTGGGATCGGGTGCGACCGTGGATGGCGATGGCCGCCATGCCAGCATCTTCGAGGCGCTGGACACACTCGAGGGCGTTGATGTGCTCACAGTCCCAGCCAATGCGAATTTTGGCGGTGACAGGGCAGTCCTTGTGCATCTCTTGATGGACAGCTGCGGCGATGGATTGGAGGAGGGGGAGGTCCTTGAGGAGGGAAGAGCCGCCATTCTTACCAACAACCTTGGGGACGGGGCAGCCGGCATTGATGTCGATGAAGTCGGGCTGCATGGCATCCCAGATGATGCGGGCGGCAGCGGCCATGCGCTCGGGGGAGGAGCCAAAGATTTGGACACCGAGGGGGCGATGGTCGTTGGAGAACTGAACGTAGCGTTGATTGCGTTCCCACGCTTGAAGGACGCCTTCGGCTGAGACGAACTCGGTGACGAGGACATCGGCCCCGAGTTCTTTGGCGAGGGAGCGAAAGATGGGGTCGGTGACGCCTGCCATGGGGGCGAGGTAGAGGGGGAATTGGCCGTTGTTAAAGTAAGAAAGCATTTTTTGAATGAGGAGTTGATTTACTGCGATTTAATTGGGAATTGGGAATTGGGAATGGGGAATTAAAATAGAGCGCCCTTACGGGCGGGGTAGCAAAGCATATTCAACATCGCATTTGCTTAGCTCCCTACCATCGTGCGAAGCACGCTAATTCATAATTCCCAATTCCCAATTCCCCATTCCCAATTCCCCATTGTCACTTCGCGCAGCGAAGCGACATTAACGGTACGTTTTACATCTGTTCAGCCAGCCGGGTAACCAGCGTTGCTCATTACGTCCACGGGGTGCATTGCGCACACGTCGCGTCAGCACCACAGCCGCAGCTCGTGAAAACTCTGCGGTTGCCGCACGACCACGCGGTACACCGCGCATCTCCTCCAGCACTTGCTTGAGCCCCCAAGCTTGACCTTGATAACCCTCGCTTGATTTTAAACCCTCGCCCTTAAAGTTGACGTAATCCACCAAGCAGTAATTGCCCTGTGTTGTCGCCAGCAGGGCGGTGATGCGTAGTGCCATCGTACGCTTATCTCGGCTGGCGGCAACGATGTCTTGCAAGCCAGCGCGACAGCGGATGGTGACGTATTGGGTTTGAATCGCGACATGGTTGGCGAGCCAGCGGCGCATGGCATCAGCTTTTCCGCTGCGGTCAGCGAGGAAGGCACGCTTGTTCGGCCATGGGGCAGGTCCCTTCATGTAGCTGGGGACATTCACCCCTTGGGATTCGGCAAAGGCGACGAAGCTGGGGAAGCTCTCCTTGAAGTGGGAGCGGTGACCACGGGGGAACCAGATGAAGTGGCAGATACCGAGGGAGGGGAAGGCTTCCCCATCGTTCCAGTGGACCAGCCCTTGTACGGAGCTGGCGCATTCGTTCTGCCAGATGCGGCGACCAATGAGATTGTAGTCCACATTGGGGTTCATGGCGTAGTTGCCAGCACTGCCGCCCGCGAGCCCGTTACAGGAGCTTAGGAGGAGGATGGTGGAGGTGGCTAGGAGTGGGAGGATTTTGATGTTCATGAGAGGGTTGTGGGTGACGATGCGAAGCATCGTGGAAAGGGTGCAGGGATGACAATCCCTGCTGGGTCAAGGGCAAAGCCCTTGTGGGTTTGGGCAAAGCCCAAGCTGTCGGCAGACCTGCCAGAGACAGTCGCCCAACTTACTATCACCAGATGTTCGCGCATGCACGAGTGGCAAGGGTTGCATGGAGCCATGCACCAAGTTGGGCGACCCCTATTTCTTCGGGCGATAGCCCGCACTTGTTTACCGTGGAAGGCGCGTTAGCGGAACAGCGGTTTTGCGCTGACGCGCTTGCGACGGAGACAAGTGCGCGCTTCGCGCGGGGAGGGGGGAGTCGCCAAACTGGGCGGGTGGCGCGGGGGCTTTGCTTGCTACGCGGGCGTTTGATGGGGGCAGGTGAGGGTCAGTTGGGCGACTGCGGGTTTGCTTCGCAAACTCCGCTTGTTGTCTCGCCGACGGGCGTCTCCGACGGCAGGGGGCTTTGCCCCCTTGACCCCCACTGGGGATTGTCATCCCCAGACCCCATTCACGATGCTTCGCATCGTTGGCGGCTCGTGGCTCCTCCTTCTGCATCAGATGATTCCGTCACGGCGAAGCATCGCATCCGCATCCGGATCGCGATGCATAAAATCACGGTACAGCTCGGCCGCTGGCTTGCTGTTGCCCTTCGACAAGATGCACTTGCGGAAGTCGCGCCCTGTCTCAGGGTTGAAAATCCCTTCTTCTAAGAATCGCGAAAAGGCATCCGCTTCCAACATCTCTGCCCATTTGTACGAGTAGTAGCCCGATTCATACCCACCATCAAAGATGTGGCTGAAGGCACGCAAGGCACTATTCGCTTGTTCGGTCACTTTCACACGGTAGCTGCTGAGTACATCACGGTCAATCTGTTCCAGATTTTCCGCAAGCCCCTTAGCCAGATACTCACCTGTCTTCACATGCAGTTCCAAGTCAATCTTACCAAAGCTCAGCTGACGCATCGCAAAGCTAGCCGCTCCATAGTTCTTCGCGGCCAGCATTTTATCCAGCAACTCAACAGGTAAACTTGCCCCGCTTTCCCAATGGCACGCAAAGCGTTCCAAGGCTTCGCGTTGCCATGTCCAGTTTTCATTGATTTGGCTAGGTAGTTCGACAAAGTCCCAAGCGACGTTGCATCCCGCCAGACTGCGGACTTCGACATCGCTGAGTAGTTGGTGCAGCAGGTGCCCAAATTCATGGAAGACGGTTTCAACTTCATCATGGGTCAGTAGGGCGGGTTTATCCCCAACAGGTTTGCTCATGTTGCCACACATTAGTCCCAGATGAGGAACGCGTGTCGCACCACCCACAGGTGGCATGCCGCAGCTCAAGCAGTCCATCCATGCACCTGCACGCTTGGTTTCTCGTGGGTACCAGTCGGCATAGAAGGATCCGAGGTGCTCCCCAGTCTCGACATCATGCAGTTCAAAGAAGAGTACATCGGGGTGCCAGACTTCAACCGTGCCTTCTGCTTGCACGGTGTCGCTGCCTTCTTCGCGGTAGAAGGTCTCCTTCGCTGTAATCTTGATGCCGTAAAGTCCCGAGTAGAGCTCAAACATGCCATCCAGCACGCGTTGCATGCCAAAGTAGGGGCGCAGTTCTTCGCTGTCAAAGTTGTAGAGGGCTTGGCGTCGCTTTTCGCTCCAGTAGCCAAGGCTCCATGGTTCCATGGTGGGGATGCTGCTGCCGCTTTGTTCTTCGGCAAAGAGGCGCAGGGCTTCTTGTTCGGCATCAAAGGCTTGCTTGACCTTGCCGTGCAGTCCATCAATGAAGTCCAGTGCGCGTTGTCCCTTTTCAGCCATGCGGCGGTTGAGCACGTAGTCGCTGTAGCAGCCATAGCCCATGAGTTGGGCTTTTTGTTGGCGCAGTTCCAAGATTTCTTGGATGAGGGGGGCGGTGTCAAATTCCCCAGTTCCCTTGCTGATGCTGCCACGCCAGACGCGCTCGCGCAGGGCGGCGCTGTCGGCATAGGTCAGCACGGGGAAGAGGCTGGTGACTTGCAGGTTGAAGCGCCATTGGGGCTCTTCTTCCGTGCCAAATCCCTTGCTAAGTGCATCCAAGCGGGCGGCTTCGCAGGCACTTTCGGGCAGACCTGCCAACTCGCTTTCGTCACGCGTGACATATTCCCACGCGTTGGTGGAGTCGAGCACGCGTTCGCCAAATTGTTGGCTGAGTTCCGCCATGCGGGTGGTGAGTTCCATGTAGCGTTGCTTGTCTTCATTGCTGAGTTCCGCCCCGCTTTCTCGGAAGTCGGTCATGGTTTCGGCAATAAAGCGTTGCTTGATGGGGCTGAGTTCCATCACCCAATCGGCTGCTGCTGCCTGTTTGAGTACGGCATAGAGGGCTGGGTTCAGTCCGATGGCGGCCGAGAACATGCTGACCTCTGGCAGCAGTTCATTGATGGCTTCACGACGCTCAGGGCTGTCGCAGACGGATTTGAGGTGGCTGAGGCGGTGCCACGCGCGTTCGACGGGCATGGGGGCTTCCTCCATGGCGGCAAAGGTGTTATCGTAGCAGATTTCCTCGGGCTTGAGCGCACAGATGGCATCGATGGCCGCCTGAGCCTGTTGGATGGCAAGGCGTGTATCCTCAACTGCTTTGCTGGATTCCAGCGTGGACCAAGCAATGTGAAAATCGGTGGACAAAAAGGGGTTCTTGTTCATGCTGCTATTGTAGGCGTATCAGTGGGCTAGGTCAAACCAAATTGTGGTAGCTTAGGGCTGTCTACCTGCGCTATGACACAATGTAGGTCTGGGATAGGGGGCTTACTTTGCTCCATACAGCTTTTTATCTTGACCTTAACCCCATGCTGTGAGAGAGTTGTTGTGTACATGAAACTCCTCATTGCTCTGACAGACATCAGCTTCGTCTCCACAAAATCCATCGGCATTTTCAATGTCGCGATGGGATTGACGAAGGGCTTGATGTCTTGCCCCCAAGTGTCAGAGCTCCATATCTTAGGAAATGAGGAATGCGCGGCACAATTATCTAACTTACCCGCGCACGTCACCTTGCACTTGGCGGATAAGCCCGTGCCCCGTCGCTTTGGTCGCGTTTATTGGGATCAATGGGGCGTTCAGCGTGCCATCAAACGCATTGCGCCAGACTGGGCGATTTTGCCGAAGGGCTTCCCCCCCTATCTTCGTGCCATGGGTAACAGCAAACTCGCTTGCTATCTTCATGATATCAATTGGGAGTACTACATGAGCCGCGATTTGGGCAAGCAAAGTCCCTTCCCACCCTCTCAATTAGCCTATTTCTCTCGACTGGGGCGTCGCAGTTTGCAAATCTCGGACTTGGTGCTTACATCAACCCAATTTAACAAGGGGCGTTATCAATCGCTTGTCCCCACTTGTCAGGTGGCCGTTGTGGGCATTGGTTTTGATGAGACCGCACAAGAGCAACCCCAGCAACGCGGTAAGGATGTATTAGTCTACGTGTCACCCTATCCCCATAAACGCAGTGATTTAGTCTTGCCCCGCTTGGGTGCTTGGTTGGCGCAGCGTGCTGATGGACAGGACATCAACATTCATCTGGTCGGCGAAATGCCCGCAGGGGTGCAGCTGCCCGACGCGCGTTGGATAGCCCACCAAAAATTGCCCTTTGCCCAGTTGCAGCAGCTCATCCTTCAGAAGAGCCGCTGCTGCATTTACTTTTCGGATTACGAGGGCTTTGGCATGCCACCAGTCGAAAGCCTGCGACAAGGGGTTCCTTGTCTGGCGAGCGACTTGCCCCCCATTCGTGAGAATATACCAACACGTTACCTCTTTGATAATCAGGAGGAATCATCATTCATCAACGCGCTCAACAAGGTCTACGACCAGCCTGATACCAGCGATTGTCCCAGCTTCCCGAACTGGCAGCAGGTATCCCAACGCGCGGTTGATGCCATGCTAACTCTCTCTTAACAATCACTCCTCTCCTATGTCCCACATCTGCGCGATTTTTACGCATTTCTGCAATGAGTCTAACACGCTAACCTGCCTGCAACGCTTGGCGCAGCAGACGCGTCGCCCCGACCGCATTATCCTCATCAATAATGCTGCGGCTGACTGCCCAACCTTGGATAAGGCACGTAGCTTTGCGGAGCAACAGCTGGGGGGCGACTGCCTTCACATCTTGCAGATGCCAAGTAACTTGGGCAATGCTGGTGGCTGTGCAGCGGGGATTGATGAAGCCTTCCGTAAGTTGAAGGCGGATTTTGTGTGGGTCTTAGATGATGACTCTTGGCCACGCCCCGAAACCTTGGCTAACCTACTTGCCTGCGATGTTGATAGTGATACCATCCGCATGAGCATGGTCATTGACCCGAGCAAGGGCGATGAACTCAGCTGGCCGCTGACAGCGAAAGATGGAAATGCTGCGCTGTGGCAACATATTGCCAAACGAGCCGATTTGCCAGTGGGCAATGAAATCATCAGCCGTGGTGGATGGTTAGGTGCCCTTTACCCCCGCCATGCGTGGAAAAAGGTGGGTGTACCCACGCCAGAGCTCTTCATCCGAGGGGAAGACGAGGAATATCCTTGGAAACTTCGCAACGCAGGCTTCAACTTTGTAACCCTGCGCAACAGCCCATTGGAGCACCCCTCCAGCAAACAAAAACTCATCAAGTATGAGATTGATGGACGATGCTTCTTCTACGAACCAGGGCTGCACCCATCACGCATCTACTACAAAAACCGCAATTGGGCATGGTTGCAGCGTCTGCGCTACCCACGCAAGCGACAAATCCCCATGCGCTTGTTGAATTGTGGGATTTACCTTTTATTCGCCATCAACGCCATGTTGCGCAGCGAAGAGTTGACACCTCTGCGAGTCTACCAACTCTTTCGTGCACTGCATAATGGCTTTTATGGCAAACTGCGCGATTATTGAGCAAGGGGCGCGTAGGAGCCTTGGACATCAAGAGCTAAGCCCGAAATAATGGCCGTGAGCTTACCCTCCACCGCAATGTGAAGAACCGATTGGGGTTCCATGTTACTTGGAAGTGCCTCACCGACAAGCTTGTCACCCAGCCAGATATAAAATCCAGCAGCAATCCCCTCTTGAGCATCGCCCATGACATAGCTGATGCGCAGAGCCGCAGTATTTTGGGACATATCGGTGCAGTAAAGGACGCGATCACCCCACATCAAGTAACTTTCAGTCACCTTAAGCATCGCAGCGGCGGATTTGGTTCCAAAACTGATGAGCAGACCCTCATCCTGCTGCCATCCCTTCTTAGCACCATTGCCCACACGCAACTTCAGCTCAACACTCAGGCAATCCGTAGCGGGTAAATCACAACTGACGGAACTTGATTTACCCTTGGTACCCATGAGCATCATGCTTGAGCCCTTGGTCTTGACGAAATCTAATTGAAAATCGCTAGCCTTGTTCAAGGCAAAATTAGCAGCAGCCTTGCGGGGTAAACCAGCCGTGCGACTTGGCCAATCGAGGCATTGCGCAATATTGCCAGCAATGATCATACTGCCTTGATTATTGGGGTGCAAGCCATCGGCCGCAAACAAATCCTTGTGACCATGGAAGGGGCGGTCATCGGAGACATCACGCAAGCCCTCATTAATTTCCGCCACCTTAATTTTGCGGGACTTGGCCGACTTCTTCAAATCGACATTATACTGCTCAACCGTGGTATGCGTGGCGGGGGCATCAATACCCTTACGATGAGCCCAAACCGGAATCGTCGTCAGCGTGATAGCCGCCTGCTTGTTGGATTGGCGCATGCTATCAAGAATACCATCAACATCCTTGGACAGGGCAGGAACAACATCGCGAGCGACAGATTCCAACTTATTACCATGGTCGGAAAGCAAATCATTGGTACCAATCATCATGAAGAAACGTTGGGGGGTATCATCGCCTGTAAACGTGGCACCAGAGTAGCTGGCACCCGAGCAAGTGACCGTTGACTGCCCCAACCAGTTGGAGATATTGGACCCTTTGAAGCGGGGGCCTGACTTGCGGCCGACAATCTCCCAAGCGCGGGCACTGGATTGGGCGGAATGCACATTGCTAAAAATGACACCTCGGTAGGAAGAACCGGCGGGTAGGGTATCTGAAGTGTTCGGTTGATTGCCGGACATGATACCGACAGACTTATAATTCATACCATTATCTACGAAAAGCTTATGGAGAAACCAGCGATACGAGGCACTGCTGTAGCCGTGAGTGATGGAATCACCGACATACATGATATGGCCCAAGTCTTTTTGGGAATCAGCGAAAAGCAAGGAGCCGCAGCCGAGTAGGATAGCGAGGGGAAAAGAGAAGTGTTGCATCTGCATCAGCATAACATAATGGCAGGTAAAAACAAGGAGAAAGCAACGCCCCGCATCAACGCCCCGCATCAACATCAGCCCCAACAAGCCGGGTCTGGGAGCGGCAGCTCCCAGCGGGTGCAGGGCAGGCCCTGCTGGGTCTGGGCAAAGCCCAGCGGGGGTAAGGGGCAGAGCCCCTCGTCGTGAACAAGTTAAAGCCCCAAAAGCCCGCGTCGCAAACCAAGCAAGGTGGCAGCACCCGTTCACGACGACCTGACAATCCCCCGAGCGAAGCGAGGCACTATTCCACCGTCGCAAACGCGATAGCGAGACACCCTTAGCTCAAAAATAGAGCATTACTCCACAAAAAAAGCAAGCTTTCCCGACTAGGCAACGAGAATGAGCTTGACTCAAGACGCTAAGTAGGGCACAATTGTCGCGCGCTGGGAAGATGGCTGAGTTGGTCTAAGGCACTCGACTCGAAATCGAGCGTGGCAGTGATGTCACCGTGGGTTCGAATCCCACTCTTTCCGTAATCAAGGCACATTTAAAGGGCTTCACTTAAAACGTGAAGCCCTTTATTATTGGGCATTTGCGACGTTTTTACTTGCATATTCATTCATATAACATTATTCTAAAGGTGGCATTTATCGTGGTGCGTAACGGTGGTACATAGATTTTCACCCTTAAATTTGCGAGTATGAAAGGAATCAAACAGAGGGGGGCTAAATGGTCTTCTAATTGGAAATTGAACGGCAAAACCGTTTCTTATGGTATAGGTCTTTATGTTAAAGGTACCGCTAATATGACCCCTTCCAACTCAAGAAAGGCAGCTGAAAGCATTTCTGAAGCTTGGAAAAATGCAGCCCATGGACACACGACAAGAAAGCAAGCTGAAGACGCTATCAAAGCCATTCCCAACTTGCCCCCTAAAGTCGCAAATGATGCCATAGATAGGGTGAAAGCTTTAGCTGTAGCTGATTCATTAGGGAATATGCCATCTATTAGGTACTACTTAACAAACTACAAGGGCGATGCTTCCCCCAAAGCTGAAGAGCAACGCGCTAGTATCTACGCTAAATTTATCAAAGACTTGGGGGCTAATGCTGATAGGCGGCTTGATTCCCTTAGCCCTGACACATGCCGCGCATGGCTACGTATTGAATTAGCGCGTGTTGCTGTGGCTACTGTATCAAGGTATCAAAGCCTTTTATCAGCGGCTTTTAATCGGGCGGCAAAAGATGCTATTATTGACCGAAACCCCTTTAGCAATATTGAACTTGTTAAGATGGCTAGTTCTGTAAATGGTGCCATGAAAGATAAGACCGAAAAGGAACCTTTTACACCTGAAGAAATGAACGTGTTGTGTACGCGGATTGCTCAACCTTGGCGCGATATGGTGATTTTATCGCTCTTTACTGGTGGGCAGCGTTTGGGTGATGTCGCTTGCTTTAAGTGGGAGTCTGTAAACTGGGATACTGGAATCCTTACTTTCACGACCACAAAGACAAGGCACGCTATAGAATGCCCCATTACTCCACCCTTGCATCATTGTTTATCTGAGCTATGGCAAAATAGGCTTGATGAAGTTTATGTTTTCCCTGATATGGCTAGACGGTATGAAAGGGCAAGCGGTAGCCTATCAACTGAATTTATAGGCATTCTGAACGCTCTAGGCATTACAGGAAAAAAAAGAACTGAACCGCTTAAGGGGGAAAGGCGCAACGTAGCCGCTAAAAGCTTTCATAGCATACGCCATTATGTCGTTACTGGTTTACGTTCTAGCAATCAAGTATCAGCTGACGTTTCAAGGGCTATCGTTGGACATGATAGCGAACAGATAGAACGCGCCTATTTCACCGCCTCTAGTGAGGTGAAAATAAAAGGGCTTCAATTGTTGGCTGAGCAGATAGGGCTATAAGAATGCACCGTAAACGCGCTTCATACGCGCGTGCGTGCGCGTGCGTGTATGCGTGCATATTCATTTGCAACTTTACTATAATATATATAATAATTTAAAAATATTTATTTATTATTAGTTAGTTAAGGGTTGCAAGAGGGTTGCAAATGAAGCCCGAAAGGTTGCAAATGGAGCCCCTAAAGTTGCAAATGAACGCCCTAAAGTTGCAAATGAAACCGCCCTTTGATGCTAGGATGAGGCTTGAAGCCACGTTTTAAAGGTGGTTCGATGGCGTGGTACGTTCCACCATGCGCCACCCTGAAGCCGTGGCTTGGCGGTGCTGATGCCTTGCACCTGATGGCGTGCCGATGGCGTGGCAGGTGCCACCATGCGCCACCGTGAAGGCGTGGCTTGGCAGTGCTGAAGCTCTTCCATCTGATGGCGGCTCGATATCGTGGCAGGTGCCGCCATGCGCCACCGTGAAGG
>JAWXTZ010000010.1:0-33934 GCA_044433085.1 Akkermansia sp. | reverse complement strand
AAACGCCCTTCGGAATGCGCGATTTGTCAATAATCGCTGCCGTGAAGTTGGAGTTTGGGGCCGCGTCTTCGTCAGCCGAGTAGACGATGCCTGTATGGCTTTGTGTTAATTCGATGCCCCCATCGGACGACGTACCGGAAGGGGCACCATCAAAAGACATGGTAATGGTAGCCGAGTCATCGGAGCAGTTAACCTGAACCGATGGTGCTACGAAATATCCCTGTTGATTTGCCGTGACCTCTAAAATAATCTGACCCTCGGCAGTGGTAATAGTGCAGTCATTTGCACAGATTACCGCATAAGTTTTTCCTTGAATAGTTTGAATCATTGTTCTAGCATGCCATTTGGTTGAATCGTAAACCTAAGTTTACTCAAATGCTAGTGTATATGATTCTGTAGGAGTTGGGGAAGGCGAGCATTCTGATGAGATAAGCGAGCCCGTGCGGGGCAACGCGCAGAGAGTGTGCAATCAAATAGACGCCTTAATGAGCTTATTAACCAGTTTTCGGTCGGGTGATGCCATGGGGGTGGACGCAAGCTCGCTGAGCTTGATGAAGACTTCCCCCTTGCGTGCGTTGATCCTGCTTGGCGCTTGGTGCAGGTAACGTGTGACCTTGTAGCGGGTGACGCTGTATTTTTGCTTGGCGAGCAGGGGGTATTGCTCCGCTTGTGCTTGCGGGCGGCTGGGGAAGCGGTACATGCCTGCGTGGCGTTTGCTGTCCGCTTGTTGCTCCATGAGTAGTCCCTTGATTGGGTCGAGGTAAAAGATGTCCCAGTGCTCCACTTCGGTGATGGACGTTTTGGCTTGTTTGACGGGCAGTTTTTCGGGTTCGGTGGCGCGGCAGTACTCGCGTATCGGGCAGATGAGGCATTGCGGCTGCGCGATGCTGCAAATGCGCTGCCCCAGCTCCATCAGGGCAGAGTTGTAGGCGCGGGCATTTGTGGAGTGCAGCAGCTCACGCGCTTGCTGCCATTGCCGCTTTTTACCAGCGGTGCTGTCAATGGGGGTGGGGTCGTTGAAGACGCGGGCCAGCACGCGCGAGACATTGGCATCCACCAGTGGGGCAGCTTGGTTGTAGGCAAAGCTGAGGACGGCACCCAAGGTGTAATCACCAATGCCTGGCAGGGCTTTGATGTCTGCTTCTGCTCGTGGAAATTGTCCCGCGTGACATTCGACAATAGCCTTGGCGGCAGCCTGTAGGTTGCGCACGCGTCGGTAGTAACCCAAACCCTCCCACGAGCGCAGGGCTTGCTCTTCGCTAGCCTCTGCTAAATGCCTAGGTGTGGGGAACTGCTCCATCCATGGCATGTAGCGTGCGATGACTGTCGAAATAGTGGTCTGCTGCAACATGACCTCGCTGACGAGGATGAACCACGGGTCGCAGGTATCTCGCCATGGGTAGGATTTGCCTTCGCGCTCAAACCAAGCAACGAGCGCAGCCGCAAGTGGCGCTATCTCGCTCATTTGCCAGCCTCGTTCTTTTTGGTTGTGGTGTAAATGGAGATATCCACATCACCGGTACCAATGAGCTCTTGAGCACGCATCAGGGCACGTCGGGTGGAGACGTTGGGGTTGCGGGGCTCGGTCAAAAAGATATTGCTTTGCGATTTGTCGCAGTTTGCTTGCAGGACGTTGAGAACGCCACTCTTGCGCAGGATGCGATAGACCTCGCGACTCGCGCCCGAGATAATCAAGTGGCGACCCTGTTCGCGGGTGAAGGTGATGAGCTCCTCCAAGGCGAAGACCGAGGTTGCATCTAAATTGCGGGCATTGCGCATGCGCAGCACGATGATGGCAAGGCTAGGTTCCTCCACAATGCGGGCGACTTGGCGGCGGAAGAGATCGGAGGCACCAAAGAAGATATCACCCTCCACGTGCACGATGGAGATTTGGGGGATGACGCGCTCGCTCTTATCATCCAACTCGGTCAGGGTGCCTTTGTCATCAAAGGTGTATTCGGAGAGCTCGGGCTTGGAGGCCTTGCGCAGGAAGAGCGAGACCGAAATCACAACCCCAATGAAGATGGCAATGTGCAAAGGCAGCATCAGGGCCGCGAGGAAGGTGGCAATCAGAACCGCCGCATCACCGGGGGTGGAGCGGTAGCAGATGCGCAGCTGCGTCTTATCAAAAAGTGCCAGAGCATTGGCGAGAACCAGCGCAGCTAACACCGTGTGGGGGATGAAGGAAATCAGCGGAAAATTCGCCAAGACGAAGATGATACCAAAACCAATGAGACCACAGTAGACAGCTGAAAAGCGCGTCTTAGCCCCTGCATTGTAGTTGAGGATGGAGCGCGTCAGCGAGGCGGAGCTGGGCAAGCAGGTCGAGAATGAAGAGGCAATATTTGCCATGCCGACGGAAAAGGTATCTTGGTTGATGTTGAGCGGCTCGCCCGTCTTGGCTGCCAGCGTCTTACTCATGACCGTCTGTTCGAGGGAGGAGAGGAAGGCAATACCGACGATGATGGGGAAGAGTTCCGCCAAGTTGTCAAAAATGAGATCAAAGCGGGGGGCTTGTACCGTCAAGTCACTCATCGTGAAGTCGGAAAGCATGCGCACCTCCGTAAAAGCTCCACCTGCCCATGGCTGGCAGAGAATCCAGTTAAGAATGCTCATCAACACCAAAATGAGGGCAAAATTGGGTAGCCACTTGAGGTAGCGTTTAAAGATAAAATAAAGGACGAGTGATAGCCCTGCTAGGAAGGTTGGTTGCCATCGGACAAACTCTAGATTTTCAACAATGGCAATCGCCATCTCAAAGAAAGAACTGCCCGAAGAGACATCATTGAGCCCTAGCACATAGCGCATTTGGGAGGCAATCATCAAGGTGGCCGCACCTGTGATGTAGCCGACAAGGACACTTCGGTTGACAAATTGCAACATCTCGGTCGCCTTGACGAAGGTGCCAATGACGCAGGCCAGCCCTGCAAAGAAAATAATCAGCGGAACAAAAATGTGGGGATTTTGCTGAATATGGGGAGAGGCGACAAGAAAGAAACTCGCCAACATGAAAGCCGTTGCGTTGCTGGGGCCACTGACCGCAATACTACAACGCGCAAAGAAGGGGGCGACAAGGGTGCCAACCGCACCAGCCATAATGCCATAAATACTGGGCAGCCCCGCCATGGCGGCAAAGGCCATGCTTTGGGGAATACCGACAAGGGCGACATCGGTGGCGGCTTTGATATCTTTGCCAAAATACTTAAGCGTATACCCCTTAATGTAATGGCGCAGGGGGAGGGGGTCAATCATCCCGTTGGAGATGAAATTTTTTGCCGCCTTCCAGCTATGCTTTGATCGCCTAATCCAAGTTGCTGCCATTACGTCCCCAAGTGTAGCACTTAGAGTAGGCTAGGGCAAGACTTTTCAGTGAGCAGTTAGCAGTTAGCAATGAGCAGTGAGCAGTGAGCAGTGAGCAGTTGGGCGAAGCCAATGCGACGATTAAAGAAATAAGCACCGCGTCAATTGAATGACACGGTGCTTGAATTTTTGTCGAGGAACAGGCTTTGCAATTCTATCCACGGGCGTTAGCCCGCTAACCTTAAAACTGCTAACTGTAAAAAACTTATCCGTTAACGCGACCGAGGTAGGAACCGTCTTCGGTCTTAACGGAGATGCGTTGACCAGCGTTGATGAAGAGAGGAACTTGAACAACGAGACCTGTGCTCATGGTGGCGCTCTTGTAAACATTGTTAGCGCTGTTGCCCTTGACACCTTCTGGGGCGTCTGCAACTTCCATCGTGATGGCTGCTGGCAATTCAACGGAGCAAACAGTTTCGTCCGTGAAGAGAACGATGTAGTTTTCACCTTCCATGAGGTATTCCTTCACGGGTTCGATGATGTCTTCGGCAACGCATACGTCTTCGTAAGTATCGGTGTCGAGGAAGTGGTAGCCCATGCCGTCAACGTAGGAGAATTCCATTTCGTTGCGGGTAAGCATCACGCCTTCGAGGAAGTCGTTGGAGGTCAAACGAAGATTGTAGTCCTTCTTAGAAGCGATGCTACGAATGGTCATCTGCACATAGGAAGCCATGCGAGGTGGGGTTTTGAGTACAGTTTCACGTACAACGCAGACATCACCATTGTGATTTACTGCATGACCTTTGCGGAGTTGGATAACGGGGACTTTTGCCATAACTAGCGGAGATTAACAAAGCTACCCTTGCGAGTCAAGCCTTTTCCGTGTTGAATGTGTATTTTACTGGGCGGAGATGGTGGTCTTACATCTCGCCAAAGTAGAATTGCAGCAGGGCTAATTGGTCGCTCTTGCTGACAAAGTAGCCATCTTTGGGGTCGAGCCAATGGAAGGAGTGGATGCTGGTGCGCTCGGAACTCGCAGGGCAGGGCTTGTCGGCATCTTCCTCCTTGACCTTTGGCAGGCGGCTGAGGAGTTTGGGTGCCAAGCATTCAATGATTTCCTTCGCCTCAAGCGGTGGAACAGCGGGGATGATGGCGGGAATACCCAGTGGAATGCAGCGTTCCACATCACCCATGATGCGCTCGGGGAAGTAGAATTGGTACTTTTGATTGGGGTTGAAGGGCAGCTTGGTGCGGCCTGCGGGTGGGTTGACGCAGCAGTCGAGCAGGGGGCTAAACTCGGGCTTGGGTACAGCCAGCTCGGGCACGTGGACGTTGAGCACGCGACCGTAGATGCGGTTGACGGCGTGGTACATCTTGATGCGGTTTTGCACAAAGGGGTCGTCGCTTTCCGTCAGTGCGGGGGTGTTCTCATCAGCATCGGTAGGCAGCATATCACAGGTGGTGATGAAGACGGTCAACTCGGACTTGATTTCATCAAAGCTGTTGATCAGGAAATCGACCAACTTGGTGTCCTGTTCAATGTTTTTGCGGCTTTTGTAGGAGCCGTGGGAGAGGGCAGGGTCGAGCAGAATCATCATCTGAAATTTTTTACCATTGCAGATGGGGTAATTTTCTTTGGTGATCAAGTAGTCAAAGAATCGACGCTTGGTCCAGTACTTGCCAAGGGCTGTATCGGCCCCGATGAATGCGGTTTCCGTGCTCATGAGTTTTTAATGTTTCCTTAGTCTATCATATCCATGATTCAGAGGCAAGTTTACAAAAGCAAGCTGTGACATATTTTGCAAGGTGTCCTATTGTTTGATTGACTTTTTTTTATGAGACTCTAAGATGGAGAGCATGCTGAAGAATGCAACTGCCTTACCTCTTCTCTCGGGATTTGCCTTGCTTGCGACGAGTGGAGTCGCCTCCGCCCAAGATGCGCCCAAGTCCGTAGCCCTTACCCCCTTGCAACCCGCCCAAGTTATCGTGAAAGAAGAACCAGCCCCATTGTCGCCCCTCGCAACCGACCCTGAATTGATTCAAGGGCATTTAGAAAACGGAGTTCGCTACCTCATCCGCCCTACGACCGAGCCGAAGGGGCGCGTAAGCGTGCGTCTTTATGTGGAGGCGGGTTCCTTGGATGAGAAGGAGGAGACTAAGGGGCTTTCGCATTTCTTAGAGCATCTGGTCTTCAACGGCAGCCGCCATTATGAACGTGGGGAGCTCATTCCCATCATGCAAAAAATGGGTATCGGCTTTGGTGGTGATACCAATGCTTACACGAGTTTCCGCCAGACGGTCTACATGATGGACTTGCCCAATCTGGACGAGGAAACCGTCAACTTTGTCATGACGGTGATGCGTGATTTTGCCGATGGCGCCACCCTGACGGACGAGGCCATTGACAAGGAGCGCGGCATTATCGTCAGCGAGCTCAAGGCACGTGATTCGGCATCCTATCGCGCGCAGATTCAAATGATTGAGCAGCTGACGGCGGGCACGCGCTTGGTTCCCTATATGCCCATTGGTTTGGAGTCGGTGATTACTGGTGCTCCTTACGAGGCCTTTCGAACCATCTACCGCGAGCGTTACACCGCTGATCGCATGACGGTGATAGTCACGGGTGACGTTTCGCCGGCGACAGCCGAATCTTGGGTGAAGCAGTATTTTGCCGACATGCCCGCCACCAAGGGGGCTCCGCGTGGCGAGGTGGGTTCCCCCGAAACCGCGCCTACATCACGCATCATCCCCAATGCTGAGTCGGCCTTGACATCCCTTTCCATCACGATGGTGGAGCCCTTTGAGCTCAAGGCTGATACCATTGAACAGCGCATTGCTGATTTTCCGCTTCAACTTGCATGCAAGATGCTTAATAATCGCCTGAACCGCTTGTCTCGGCAGGAGGATTCTCCCTTTATCTCGGCTCGGGTTTCTAAGGAAGACCTTTTGGGGACATCTAGCATCTTCTCCATCATCGGCCATGCTAAGCCAGAGAATGCCGAGGCCGCACTCGCTCAAATTGAGCAGGAATTGCGACGCGCCTGCCGCTATGGCTTTCAAGAGGTTGAGTTTCAGGAGGCCATTGACGGCATGGGCGTAGCCTACCAAAGCTCAATTGACACGTGGTCAAGCACTTCAGCTGCCGACATGGCTAAAATCCTTGTCAATGCCAAGTCAGATAACGAGGCGATGACCGCCCCTAGTGAAGACATGCGTGCCTTTATCGAGGGTGTGAAAGCGGTCATGAGCAATCCGGCCCAATGCCAAGAGATGCTGGCGGCTGAGTACAATCCCGACAAGGCGATGCTCACAGCCACGGGCAGCATTCCCGAGGGGATGAGCGAAGAGAAGCTTACAGAAATCTATCAAGCATCTCTCAAGCAAGAAGTGGAAGCCCCCGCTAAGATGGAGCAGGTGAAATTTGCCTACAGCGACATCGGACCCGCTGGTCAGATAACAAAGCAGACTTATTTGGAGGATATCGGCGTCACGACCTTGACGCTCTCCAACGGAATACGCGTCAATTTGAAGCCCATCGACTTTAAGAAGGGCAGCATTTCGGTCAACGCACAAGTTGATGGTGGGGCCTTGGCCTTGCCCAATCAATTTGGCTTAAAGAGTTTTATCGGAGCAACCATGGTTCAGGGTGGTTTGGAAGCCCATAGCTATGAAGAGCTGCAACGCCTCTTTGCTGGCAATAAAGTTGGGATGAACATGGCTGTCGGTACCGACCGCTTCAGCTTCACAGGGACGACCAACAAGGCGGACTTAGAGCTGCAATGCCAGCTTTTGGCCGCCATGATTCAGCATGCTGGCTACCGCGAGGAGTCCGAGCGCATGTACCGACAAGTCATTCCCACCATCTTCCAACGCATGACCACAACACCCGCTGGGGCTTACGCCTTGCTGGGGATGCGCAAGATGTTTGGCGATGATATTCGATTTGTCCTGCCCACCCAAGAGCAGTTGGAGTCATGCAGCATGGCTGATGTTAAGGCTGCCATGGAGCCCCTACTCAAGGATGGCGCGATGGAAGTGAGCATCGTTGGTGATTTTGACGTGGCGGAAGTGCTGCCCATCTTGGAGCGCAGTTTCGGTGCCATGCCCGCGCGCCAAGCCGAGTTCAAGGAGATGACTGACGCTCAACGGACGGTGAATTTAGCCCCCGCTGGTTGGGAGAGACGCGACTTCATTGACGTGGATAGCGACTTAGATAAGACGCTGGTCATCAACTATGCTTCCGCTGGCGATGGACGTGATAAAAAGCGTAACCGTCGTTTAAAAGTCTTGGTGAGCATGGTTCGTGAAAAACTCTTCGATGGTCTGCGTGCCGCCTTGGGCGAGGCGTATTCACCCTCGGTCAAGTTGGAGGAGAATGCCCAGTTTGACGGTGCAGCCCTCATCATCTGCCAAAGTTCTGGTGTTGTTGCCAACCGCGAAAAGGTCAGTGCTGCTATAGACTGCATCCTCACCCAAATAGGCGAAGGCTGCCTGACGCAGGAGGACTTTGACCGCGCGGTTGAACCCCTGCGGACGCTGCTGGACAAGCAACTGCGTGACCCCGCCTTCTGGGCCGCGTCAATCACCCGCCTTCAGTCGGATGAAGAAAGCTTGGAGATTCTGCGTAGCATCAGCGATGACTACGCGTCCATGACCTACGAGGAGGTCAACGCCATCGCTAAGGAAATTTATGGCAGCAGCAAACGCAACTTCCTCTTCGCTATGCCTAAGGCTGATGAGGAGGTAAAAAAAAACTAAATGAAGAGTCGTCACCGAGTGCCGTGGATTGCTACGCGGTGCTCGTCTCGGCCTCGACCTACGACAAGCCCGAGTGGCGCGCGGTGGCTGATGCCTTGATGTCGAAGTACGAGGGGACAAAACTCTGCGTTGTGCCCAGCTTGATGGACTGTGCCGCAGCCCTGCGCGACAGCCAAGCGCGCTATGCGGCCGTCGTCGCAAGCCCAGAGGAGATTGACTACAAACTGGTCAATGAACTGCATCGTGCCACCCGCAAGGTGGATGCTGATATCTGGGGCGATTGCATTTGGGGGCTCATCACGGGCTACGATGCCTGTGATGCCCTGCGCATCGCCCAGCATACCGAGCCCAAAATCATCAAGCGCAGCCTTGAAACCACCAATGTCAATCCCGCCCGCTTTGAGCACAGCTTGACCATTACCGACTGGGCGCCCTGCGAAATCATGGCGCAGAGCGGCTATCAGGAGGCACCGAAACAAACAATCACGCTTGAAGAGGGGATGCAGCATCTCTTTGCGCAAGAGTTGGCAAAGGAGAAGCCCGATATTGTTATCACATCCGCCCACGCCACCGAGTTTAACCTTGAAATGCCCTTTGGTGAGGGGCTTATTTACTCCTACGCCAATCGCTTTTATGAGTTGAAGAAGGGCGAGATGCCCCAATTCAGTGCAGCCTTAAAGCCCGCCCGCGAGGGTGAGGAGGCTAATCTCTCTCAACTGGCATCATCCAATCCCGAGCGAGTCATTGAACCCGATGGTCAGTGCCGTATCTGGCTGGCGGCGGGCAACTGCCTCTTTGGGCATGCCAATCGAAGCAAAAACAGCATGGCGGTGACGGCGGCCTCTGCCTATGGCGCCCATCAGATTGTGGGCTATACCGTCCCTTCATGGTATGGCGATGGGGGCTGGGGAACGCTCAATAGCTTCTTTTCTAGCTACGATGGGATTTCCCTGTCCCACGCTTGGTACCTGAATAACCAGTTTATCTTGAAAAAGAGCAGGGACATCAACCCCAAGATTCTGGATGCCGAGTTCAACGGTGAAGAAATTAAAGATGGTAAGGATATCGCGCTGGCTCTTTACAATGCTGGACTGGCAATCGAAGCAATCGACAAAGATGCCATCGGTGTCGTTCATGACCGCGATGTGGTCGCCTTCTACGGTGACCCCAAATGGCTTGCCACACTCGATGCCGAACACGCGCCAACGGGACTGACCGTAAGCGAACAAGGGCAGGTGCTTGTCCTGCGCGCCTCCTCGGACTTTAAGGGGCGCTTCGCCTACTGGTACAGCAAGCGCATGCCTGTCACAAGCTGCAATGTGGAGGGCGCTGAGGTGACGAATGATTTTATCCTGCTGCCCAGCCTTGAGTTAAAAGCGGGTGGTGAAATCATCATCAGCTTGCAATAAGTCACCTTGTCAATTGCTCTTATCTGGTGTAAACTAGCTCTTCATGAATATGGTGGAGCTCAGTCTGATTGCCCTTGCGCTCGCCCTTGATGCCGCTTTTTATGCCTTTAGTTATGGGCTTTTGCTGCGTTCAGGGCGCTTGTGGGCATCCTTGCGCCTCGCCCTTGTCGTGGGTTTATTTCAGGGGCTCATGCCCTTATTGGGCTATACCTTTGGTCTGCCCCTGCGCGATATCTTGCATGAATGGGTTCCTAGCATCCTCTTGCTGGTTTTTGGTGGGCTGGGTACCAGCATGATTTACCAAAGTTGGTGGGGGAATAAGGGCGAGGAGGAGCCCGTCGCCTTGGGGCGGTCTTCTGTCCTGCTCGTCGGTGGGCTGACAAGCATTGATGCCTTGGCGCTGGGGGCTTGCATGTCCTTATCACCCATTGCCGGGGTAGATGGCTGGGCGAGTTTGGGGCTGGCCTGTGCTGTAATAGCCGCTGTTACCTTTGCTCTCAGCCTGCTGTTTTTTCATGCAACATTGCTCTTTTACAAGCTGCCCACGCGCGTCTTGGAAAGCCTAGCAGGTTTGATTCTGCTAGGGCTTGGCTTACAGGGCACCTTGCAAAATTAGCACTGAATCAAATTACAATCCAGAATGATAGCCAATCGTGCGATTTTTGTCGCAAATTGGCACCAATTTGTAGCTTTCGTGTCCCAAATATTTAATATTTGGGCCTCTCAAGCCCCAAATTAGTGCTCAATTCGCTTCCAAAACTCATCACGCCTAATTTTGCAAGGCCCCCTACAGTACTTTTTTCAATAGGAGTAGTTTTTCCTGTTCTTACGCAAATAATAGAGCGTCAGGAAGAGCGCGAGCGCCTCGGCCACAGGCAGGCACATCCACAGCCCCTTCACCCCAATGAGTTGGGGTAGGGTGATGATGACGATGGCGAGAATCAGATTGCGCCCCAAGGCAATACTTGCCGACACCCGCCCATTGCCCAGTGCCGTGAAGAAGGCGGCACCAAAGACGCTAAACCACATGTAGCTAAAGGCAATGGCAAAGATGGGGAATCCCGCGTGGGCGATGTCGTAGGTGTGCTCGCTCGGTTCAATGAAGATGGGCAGCAGGGTATCGAGCGAGAGCAGGGAGATGCTCAGCGAAAGAATGCCCATGCTTGCTAAAATCTTGAAGCTAGAGCGCAGCGCTTGCCTCAATTTGATGGCATTGCGTCGCCCAAATTGGTAGCTGACCAGCGGGGCGGTACCCTCTGAAAATCCGTAGAAAATCCCCGTGAAGAAGAACTGGAAGTACAGGGCAATGCTGATGGCTGCCACGCCATCCTCTCCCAAAAAGAGTAGGAAATTGTAGTTGAAGAGGTAGGTAATCAGGCTGCTGGCAAGGCTGGTGACCATCTCCGACGAGCCATTGCCGCAGGCTTGGCCAAAGTCGCGCAGCGACCAGATGGGGCGCGTGAAGCGAATCACCGAGCTGCGTCGCAGCCAGAAGTAGCAGACCCCAAAGACGGCAGGAACAGAGGCACCGATACCTGTGGCGTAGGCGGCACCCGCCAAGCCCCAGCCCCATTGGGCAATGAAAAGATAGTCCAGCGCGATGTTGGTGCTGCCCGCCATCAAACTGGCAAGGAATCCAAAAGTAGGGCGCCCCGATGCCGTGAAGAAAATCTGGCAGAACATCTGCATGACGAAAGCCGGTGCAAACCACAAGTTGATGAGCAGGTAGGTACGGCTGAGCTCATGCTGGGCAGCCGTGCAGCCGCACAGCTCAACAAGCGGGTCGATGAAAAGCGTCCCTAATCCTGCAAATAGCAGGGCAATACCAAAGGCGACCATGGCCAGCATCGTGAAGATACCGCGCGAGCGGTGCAAACGACCCTCACCCTGCAAGCGGGCAACAAGCGCACCACCACCAATGGCAATCATGAAGGCGACCCCGAAGATGAGACCAATGAGGGGGTAAACCATATTGAGCGAACTGAGCGCCAAGGCACCCACGAATCGCGACACAAAAATGCCGTCCACAATGGTGTAGCTGGAGTGGGCGATGAGGATGGCGATGTTCGGCAGCGTGAAACGCAGCAGTGTGCGCCAGTCCATCGAGCGTTCGAGGGGGTGACTATCACTCATGACTGAAGAGAATGCTTTTCATGGCTTGAAGTTGAACGAGGTTGGATTGCATGAGCTGGCGGCTTTCCTCCAAGCCCATCTCGCGGAGGTAGCGGATTTCCATTTCGCGCATGGGGCGCATGATGCTCTCCGACTTCTCCTTACCCAGCGGGGTAAGGCTGATGATTTTGCTACGCTTATCCTCAGGATTGGGCTGAATGTCGATGAAGCCCTGCTGGCTCAGCTCACGCAAAATGCCCGTCAAAGTCTGCTTGCTAATCAGCCATTCCGCGCTCAACTCGCTAGGGGTACAGCTTGCGCGATTCTCCATACAAAAGAAGAAAATGAGCTGGTTGCGATTGATGCCCTCTTGCCGAGCCCAGTAGCTATACAAGGCATTAATTTGATTAAAACTATCAGCAATGGACTGGCGAATCTGCAAGTACTCTCGTTCTTCATCGGAATTCATGGGCGGTATAATAGTACGGCTTCGTACTAATGTCAAGTTTTAAGCAGCGAGATAAATAAGATGGTGAGGCAAGCGTGCAAGTTATTCCTGCAGCAAATGCCCGCATGCTCGAAAAGGTGCCCTAAAGAACTAACAAGTGAAAGATAAGCTTGCAATGCGATATCAAATAAATTAACTTGAAAGACTCAATCAATAAGCTTTAGGGCACCTTGCAAAATTCGATGCCCCAGGTTTTTAAACGGGATTTTGATGAGAAATGGAAGCTTTTGAGCTGAAGATGCTAAGCATCTGAAGCGAAAATGCGACATTTATCACAAAATTACGTCAAAAATGGGGCAGTTGGCGGTATTTTCTGAGGTGCCATCATTTTAAAACGAATTTTGCAAGGTGCCCTTTACTAGTAAGAATCAAACCGACCGTACACATCACAAATATGATGAAAAAAATTCTTTTACCCTCACTAGCAGTGTGCAGCATTCTGTTAACTGACCTCGCACAGGCTGATGAACCAGCCAAACAAATCACCATTGGGCTCACGGTCGACTCCGATGATGGGCTCAATGCTGCCATAGACGACTATGATAGTGTCTACAAAAATCCAGCTGAGCGTTACACTCCAGACACTCACCAAATCAGCGCCCGTAGCATCACCCCAGAGCAAGCCCATGACATCTTTGGTGCGCTAAATCAAGACCTACCAGCATATCGCTACATCACCATCAATAAAATACGAACAAAACCCACCGTAGGAGGCGGAAACTACTACTGCCTGCAAAACCCCGAAACAGACGAAATCATCCAACGCTTCCGCAGCAAATAAAAAGCACCCTAAGCGAGAAAAGATAAAAACAAGAAAATGAAAACAAACGATATCGTCACTTTTTGCTCTGCAATATTGGCTGCCTTCACTTTATTTGGAGTGCTAATCTGGCTGGACTCCTGCGGGTACAGCACGCTGGGCGGTGCCATTTTTGTCACCTCTTGCGCAATACCAACATGGATGTTGACAATCAGAGGCTTTAGAAAAGGAAAGCTTAGACAGGGTACTACATTAGGGTCTACTTTCGAAAGAAGCAAACAGCCAATCAGATTTTTTCTAACTCTGCTCTTTTCTTTAATAGGCAATCTGTTCTTTACAGCTTTCGCCTGCTATTTGTGGACGCTAGCAATTGTTGAAATGAGCTAGATTCTCCAGTTTTAGCCACACCTACCAAAGGTGTGAGGCTTAGCGTAAAATAAAGTCAGTATTTATACTTTACTTTTTTGCTGGATTAGATAAAATAAATCCAGCAAGAAAGTAAAGAATGAATTCATTATCGCAAAGCAAAGCTATTATGGAGTTAGCGCATCAGCATGGCGGTACCCTTACGACAAAAATGGTCACCGAGCATGGACTGCTGCGCGGTAGCCTGAAATACCTTGAATCGCAGGGGCATTTGCTCAAGGTGTCGCGGGGCGTTTACACCCTGCCCGAAGCTTTCGATGATGAACTACTTGCGCAACAAAGCCGCTATTCACGCGGTATTTATGCGCTGGAGACCGCCTTGTATCTTGCCAATTTGACGGATAGAACACCTCAACGATACCACATGGTGTTTCCAGAATCCTATAATCTCAGCTCCCCTAAACGAGAGGGTATCCCCTGTAGCACACAGGTGGAAAATCTTTATCAAGCCGGTATTGTTTTCTTAAAGAGCCCGCATGGTAATGATGTTCGCGCTTATTGTCCGGAGCGTACGCTGTGTGATATCCTGCGCAACAGGAACCATGTCGACATTCAGGTGATAGCTGAGGCCTTCAAACGCTACATGCGCTTGCCTACGCGCAAGATTTCGCAGTTAGCAGAGTATGCTCAGCTCTTACGCGTTGAACGCAAAGTCCAATCCTACTTAGAAGTCCTGCTATGAAAAATGCCATGCAATTTAAGGCGCTAATTAATAAACTTGCCCGAGAAAAGAATATCAGTGCTCAGCTCGTTTTGCAGAACTACATGCTGGAGCGACTGCTTGAGCGTATTGCGTTTTCCGAGTATCGCCAGCATTGGATTCTTAAAGGCGGATTTTTGATTGCCTCCATGCTAGGGATTGATACCCGCGCCACGATGGATTTGGATGCCACCATCAAGGGCTTGGCAATGAGCGCTGCGAATCTAGAAAACATCATCACCAAGATTCTGGCTCAAGATGTCAGAGATGGAGTGGCGTTTGAGCTTATTCATCTAGAGGACATTCGCGAGAAGGATGAATATGGTGGCTATCGTGCTAGCCTTGTCGCTCGTTATTTTTCTTTGCAAGTGTAATTCGCTCGGCGGTTTGAATTGGTTTGCTGTGTTGTTTGAATCGGGGAGTTTTTAGCCTAGGCACAAGCCCAGGCTTTTTTGTGGGTAGACGGCATGGGCTTGGGCGGCTTTGTATTGGTCGCCTTCATACTGCCACGCGTGGCCACGCCAGCGGGGGGTGCCGATGTTCGTGGAGGGGTTGAACCCTACTAGGGTTATGTTTGGGCTGGCCTCTTGCGCTAGGCGCCACGCTACATAGCCGGTCGTGGGGGTCTTGCTGGTCGCGGCTTTGTATTGGTGCCACCATTGGCGACCTTGGCGCCAGTCGGAATCCTTTATGTAATAGATACGATCGTAGCCGTCATGGGTTGCGGGACTAAACCATTTAGGGCCGTGTCTGTCATTGGCGTTGCGGCGTACTAGCAAGATGTGCGTGACGCCTTGCGCGCGGATGCGCTGGCGGTGTATCGCCCGATTGAGCCAGATGCAGGTGTCACCGGCTTTTATAGGTAGCTGTGCTGGGTCTAGGTCTGGTGCGTTGCTGAAAATCCAGGTTTTGCCGTTTGCGCTCAGAGTCAGCTGAAGGCTGGCGAGCTGTGGCTGGCGGTGATGGCTCGCGGGCTGGACGCGGCGAGCTTGGGCGGTCTGCCATGGTGGCAGGTCGCGCTTGAGCCATAGACCTGCGCCGTGGTGGTAGATGGTGGCGGCTGGGTCGATGCCGCCCGCTGTGGCGGGGGCTAGAAGTTCCCACGCATGCCCTGCTGCGGTGGCGGCTGGCAGCCACTCGGTGCGCAGGTGATGCGGCCCGATGCCGTGGCGGGCGAGGTTGCTTATTTTGGCGAGCTGCCGCGCGGGCTCTTCCCCCGAGGGGAAGAGTTTCCAGAGCCGCTGGCGCACCTGCGCAAACACGTGTGCAGCTGTGGCCTGCGCGGTGGCTGTAGTTGCGGCAATAATACTGGTAGTGCCTTGCTCTGCGCGGGTGCGTTCTTGACTCATTAGCAGCGCAGGGCTAGCGAACAGGCTGGCTGGTACGGCTGCCCCTTGCAGCTCGCAATCACAATCTAGGTAAATTCCACCGTAGGCAGCCAGTATGCGCCAGCGGTAAAAGTCACTAGCGAGGGTGAAGGCCTTCGCTGAAGGGGGGAGAGATTGAAAAAGGGCATGTTCGGCCTCGCACCCAAACGCGCCCTTGACACGGTCTAACCCCCAGAGCACGTGCCGTGCATGGGCGATGCGCAGCCCATGCACCCACCCCGCCTCACGCGAGGGCAACTCGCCAAAAAAAATCTGATGCAGCACGGGGGTCATGCCGGTGATTGGCTTTTTATCGTTGGCGTATAACTTAAGCACACTCGGACGGTATCACCCGACATGCTGCATGCCATGGTAGTCTCTAAGGTATACCTTGTCAGCTTGTCGGCAGCGTACCACCATTCAGCGGGGGAGTATTTCCCATCGGTGTTGTCATGAGTTGACCAGCTAGCCACCTTGTCAGACAGGGTGGAAACGATGCGTGCTTTAATATACGACTTAATCGCGCCACGATTAAGCGAGACGGCTACATTATTCATCCTCGTATGTAATGGTACTCATTAACCCGTTCGGCGTTGCGCCGGCCGTGGTTACGCTGAGCTGTCCATAATGTGTATAGTCACTAAGGCCTTGTACCTCTACCTCGACGCCAATATCAGCGACAGCTTCGTCCACAATTCCGTCAAAAGCAGAAAGGTTAAGAGTGACATAGCCCTCGGTCACGTTGAAGTAGGTCGGGTCAAAGCTGTACTCTGTCCCGCTGCTGCTGCCCGACCCACTGCCCGACCCACTGCCCGACCCACTGCCCGACCCACTGCCGCCCGGCCAACCGCCCGAGCTACCCGAGCCTGAACCAGCCGGCGCGCCAGACTGCGGTTCGCTTGGGGGCTCCTCAACCCCGTCTGCTAATGTTGGCTCGGACCAAGAATGACCAAGCTCAAGTGTAATTAACCCCGTTGCTAAGTCCCACGAAGCGCTAGTTACAGGGCTCCCCATCGTGTGCCACGATTCGTGTGTGCCAGGACCAACCAAATTTAGACACTTACCAATAGGGGAGTCCGCGAGCTCTTCCGCATAAAGAGTAATGCTACCGGAATACTGCAGCACGCTAGCCGCTTCGTAATATTGCCTCGCGGCAAGACTCCACTCGCACGTAAAGCCGCCCGAGCCAATAATAACCTTTACGCCCTCTTGGCTGTAGTCGAGAGGGTAAGGGTATGTGTATTTATTATAACTTGTATTCCCATGCTCGTCGGTATTGGACCAAGCGACAATAACCCCAGTTATGCAATGCTCCCACTGCGGCGCAATGCCGGACACGCTAACGATGCTGTGAATTTCGGTGTCCAGCGTCAGTACCGGCGCATCCTCGATGCAGCTAAGCATAATTGTGCCGGCCGTATAATCCAGCGCGAAAAGCATATCAGGATTATCATCTATAAGACTAGCCAATTTGGCGGCCATAGTTACGTATTTTTTAGTGTAACTCCAACTCACTCTGCCACGGATCGCCGCGCTGCATACAACACGGATAACACCAGCTGGCTTGAGCGTGCCGTCAGTATTGACGAGCCAGCCGTCGCTTGCGACCGCGAAATCAGAAAATATAGAAGTTATAGAGCCATTGCCAAACTGCCCGACCTGCATCCAGAAACTTGTCGCCCCACTTTCGGCCATGCTCGGTAATTCGAGCAGCTGATCCGAGGCCGTAAGCCGACCCGCGAGGTAAAACATATCGCTCACGGTGGCCGTGGTGCGCCCGCTTGGGGTGGCCGCGCGCTCGATGGCGGTTAGCTGTCCATGGAAAACAACACCGCCGTGGTGAATGACTGTGACCGGCTGTCGGTAGGTCAGCCAGTCCGGGCCCCAGCCATCCCACTCTAGCGAGAGCACGCTAACGCCTTTGCTTGACAGCGACAACGATGCCGCTGTCAAGCATGGCATCAACGGGACGTCCGCGGTATTCAGTATAATATTGTCCATTTTATTTTTGGCGGATGCGGTTGACGGCTTGCTGGAGACTAGTCAGCGATTTTTGCAAGCTAGCCAACCCCGACGCGCTAGCACTGGCCCCCTGCGTGGCAGTACTGGCTAATTGCTGCGCCGTGGTGGTGATGCTGGCGATGGCGGCATTAAGCTTGCCCATCTCGCTCTGCACGGTCTTAAGGGCTGTGTCTGCTGCGCTTAGGTCGGCGGTAAGCTCACTTATTTTCTGGGTCTGTTGGGCACCCTGCTGAAGCTGGGCGGCTTGCTTTTTAGTGGCCGTTGTTACTTGTTTTTGAGCATCGGTGCCCTGCTTTTTTGCGGTCGTCGTCTGGGCGTCCTCCCCTTGCTGCTTTTTGAGTTCCGCGTCAATCTTTTTGCGCACTTGCTCGCGCGCGCTTAGCCCCTTGTTTTCATCGTTCGTTCCAGCGGCGATCAGTTGCAGGTGGGCTGCTACCTCGCTGTATTTGTCAGCTGCTTTGCCGGTGTAGCCACTCAAGGACTCTTGGCGTTGCGCCATGCGTGCAAGGCTTTTTTGGTATTTTGCGAGCTTGTCGGTGTCGCCCTCACTGGCGGCTTTCTCGGCTCGCTTCGCGGTGCGTTCGTAGGCGGCGGCCAAACGATCCAGGGCGGTTTGCGCCATGCTGTTTCGCCCCTTGAGCTTTGGGGGTTCTAGCTCATCAATGATTTTTTGGCTGGCAAGGCGGCTCTCGGCCATGTTTTGCTTTAAGCCCGCTATTTGAGCATTGGTATCAGCTAGTGCTGTGTTGACGTTTTGCAGGTTGTCCGCGTCAATGTTTGGTGTGGCGCGCAAGGCCTCTAGCTGCTTCTTGCGTTCGGCCAGCGCGGATGCGTCGGATGCGTAGATGTCCGCCTGCGTGGCGGCTGACTTGGTGGCGTAGTTGGTGCTTGTCTTGGTTGCCGAGGTGATGTTAGCCAAGGAGTCCTTAATCGCTTCTTGCTCCTTCTTGGCGGCTTCCTCGGCTTCAGCTGCCTCTTGCTTGGCAAGGCGGCTTTGTTCATCCATCTCATCGATGCTGCGTTGCGCTTCGACCTGCTGCTCGGTCAGCGTTTTTTTCTCGGCTAGCAATTGGGCACTTGCTTTTTGGTTTTGAGCTTCAGCGCGCAGGCTAGCAATTTGCTCTTGCGCGCTAGCCTTTTGTTCTTGCAGCGCAGCAACAAAAGCGATTTGCTCATCCACGCCACCGCTGACGGAAATGCCCAATTTTTTAAAATAAGCGTCAAGCTCCTTAAAAGTCTCGTTAAAATCCGCTTGTTGCTGCATGAGTGATTGGCGCTCTGCTTGCGGCAGAGTGGCGATGCGCTCCATCTTGTCGCGGTAGGTTGCAAGCTCGCCCTCATCGGGCAGCTTCATCGCCATGATGGGCGCGTACTGGGCGAACTGCTCATCCATCGCCCGCTTGAGCTCGTATGCTTGACGGTCAGCAGCCTGCTGTGCCTCGCGTGCTTGTGATTCCTCGCGGGCGCGTGTCACTTCGGTTTGGGCTGCTAGCTCAGCGGCAAGACGGGTGTCAATCTCCGCGATGCGTTGGGCCGCCTCGGCTGCCTCCATGGTACCAGCTGCTTGCGCGGCATTAATCTTGGATTTTTCCAACTGCGCATTGAGTCGCAGCATCTCGGTCGCGTGCTGCTCGGCCTGCGCAGCAATAGCCGCTTCACGCTGTGCGGCAGTTGCCGTTGCTTCAGCGCGCTCTCTGTAAGAATCGGTTATTTTTTTGACGGCGGCCGCTTGCACGTCAAGCTGTGCCTCGCGCGCAGCCTCGGACAAGGCTGCTTTGTACTCATTGATGGAGGCGGTCAATTCCTCCATCTCCTTGGCGCTTTCTTCGCTAATGCGAGCCGCGTCTTCTTGTTGCCGGCAATACCAATCAAGCGCCATTTGCACGCCCTGAATCGCTAAAATAATCCAGCCTATCGGCCCCATGCCCGCCTTGATTGCATTAAACATCGCCGACATGCCTTGAGTCATCGCGGCAATATTAGGTGTCGCGCCGCCCATGGCGGCTGACACAGCACCACCAGCGGCCGCCATGCCACCAGCCGCTTGGGCGCTGGTTGCCATACTTTGCGCGGTGGTATTCATGACCGGTGAAACAGTCTTGCTGGCGGCAGCTTGGGCGGTGGTCGCTGCCGTGGTCTGCTTCAAGGTTTTTTCGTAGGCCTTAGCCTTCTCGTCAAGCGATGCTGTAGCGCTCGCTAGCCTTTTTTGCGCAGCGGTTAAATTGTCGGAACTACTGGCAGAGGTGCTTGCGCTTTGGCTAAGCTGTTGGGTACTTTGCTGGGCATCGTCGGCACCGGTGCGGTCGTAGGTGCTTTCAATCTTGATTTGAATTTCTGGGTCGTCGGCCATTTTAGTTAGTAGTTGTTTTGTTGAAATGGTGGTTTTTTTTAATTAGGAGTTAGTAATTAGTAATTGTAGAATTAGCGGGCTATCGCCCGTTGGATTAGAATTTCGCTAAGCTGTAAAACGGTGCCATTTAATGCGATGGTGCACTTGCTTTGCCAACTACTCACTACTCACTACTAACTAAGTTGTCGGTTGGTGAGGCGTAGCTCTAGCTCAAGGCTTGCCCATGCTTCGTGGCCTTGGCTGTCGGGGCCAAAGCTTAGTTCGGGGTCGCTGCCGTTGGCTGTGGCGGTCAGGGTGCAGTCCCATTGCTCTTTGATGAGGTAGTCGGTACCGTCCCAGGCATCGTTGTAGTAGACGTTGCCACTTCGGGCTAGGTTAAGCTCGCAGGTGATGTTGTGTGCCCAAGCTTCGGCCTCCGCGCGCGTGGCGAAGGCACGGGCCGTGCCGTAGCTGTGCACCCAGACGGCATTGCCGGCGGCTGTTACGTATTTGTAACGGCCGCCGACAAGGCTGGACTCGGTTGTGTCCGCCTCCCATGGGCGTGTTGGCGGACTGGTGAGGATGTCGCCTCGGCGCAGCAGGGCGATGGGCTCGCTGCTGCCGCTGGGCAGGTAGTCAATGGCGATGCTGGCGAGTTGCGACATGGCGGTTTAGGCGGTGGCGATCACTTGGATGTTGGCAGGTGTCAAGGTTGCCAAGGCTACGTTCGGGTAGACGTTGAAGGTGTACTTCGGTTTAGAAAAGTCATCGGTGATGCTGCCGGGGGTGGTCATGGTGAGCAGGCCATAAGCATAGAGCTCCTTGATTTTGTCCACGCCATCCTGGCTTCGCTTAATGCCAAGCGTCAGCCAACCTTCCAGACCAGCCAAGGTGCCGTCGTTCAGGGTGGATTCTTCGTTATCGTTAAGCGGTTCGTTGATGCCGTAGCTCAATTGCCATGCTTCAGGGCTCATCTTGGTGCCCTCGAACTCAAAGCTCATGCCTTCGTTAAGGACGACCTTAAGCTTTTTCCAGCCACCATTGGCGGTGGCAACAAGGACGGAACACTCCTTGTTGTCCAACTTAGGTACAAGGTTGCTGATGGGGGCGATATCAAACCAGGCTTCGGATGCGGTGGCGATATCAGGCAGCATGGTTTCGCTGACCTGGCCGCCATCGACGGTCAGGAAGGCGGGGGAGAACTTGCTCAAGCTTGGAGCAAGGACATCATGGCTCACGGTTCGCGTGAATTTCTCGGGGTCAAATGTAACAGACATATTTTTAATTAGGAATGAGGAGTTAGGAATTAGGAATTTTTGGCTTGAGGCGTAGGGGCGATGCCGAGCATCTCGACCTTGTCGCCAAGGGCGCTGCCTTGGGCTTTGGTCAGCGTGATGCGCGCGCCTGCTGGGCGCCAAAATTTACCGACCAGCAGGCGCTTGGCTTTGATGCGGTAGAGCATGGGGGTATTATCGGCCGCGGTGGTCGCTGGTGCTGCTGCTGCCGTGGTGGTGGCAGCCGTGTCGGTGGTGGTTTTGGTGTTTTTTGTTGTCATGGGGGTTTTATTTAATTACTAATTACTAATTACTAATTACTAATTACTCATTAGTTAATGCTTGCGAGGTTGTAGGCTAGTTTGAGGCTGAGGCGCAGGGTGCGGCCTGCCAAGTATTCTTTCTCGCCCAGTTCAAGCGCGATCTCGCTGTCGCCTTGAATCTGTGGCTTGAAAGTTGGGTTGTCTGGGTCAAGGGTCACAAGGCTGGCCAGCGTTGCGGTCAGCAATTGATCGGTGAACAGCTCATTATCCGTGCCGCCATGGGCAAGGCGCGTACAAAAGCAACTCACGAGGTAGTCACAACTCATCCACCCATCGCGGATGTTGTCATCTGCCTTGCTCAGCGCACTGCTGCTTAAATCCTGCGGTACCACGACGATGAGCCCATCGTTCGCGGCAGCAATCGCTCTAAGGCTGGCGACCTGGTCACCGCCAAAAAATGGCGCGTCGAAGACGTAGGGCGCAAGGACAGTCGTATCAAGCAAGCGCTGAATGATGCGTTGGGCACCGGTGATGCGTGGACTAGGTGGGAGTGACATTTTTAATGACGCAGAGGGGGTGGGGCTTACTTAGCGTTGCCGTCCACCAGAGTGACGGTGCCAGTACTGGTGTTGGGGATGGGTGGGCATGCTTGCTGCCACTCTACCGTAAGCCCGCCTGTTGGCGTGCTGCTAATTGTTGTCGTGCTGCTTGTCGTGCAGCTGTTTTGCGTCATCGCAAAAACAGCTGTGGCGGCAGCAACGAGGGCGGTGGCAATAATGTTGGCCCAGGTTTGGCTCATCCCGAGGCTTTGAAGCCAAGTCTTAAGCCATGTTGTTTTCGTATCGGTGTTTGTGTTTGTGTTTGTGGTATTCATCGTTTGATGGGGTTAGTGGTGATGTTGAGGCGAGACAACAATCGCTGCATTGTCGCACAGAATGTAACTACTCTGCGCGGTGAAGGCGGCAAAGTAGTAATCGGTGCACGTGCTGGAAAGGCGCACGTGCACGAACAGCTCGCCATTGGGCAAGTAAATCTTGCAGGGCTCGGGGCAGCGAACATCATAGTTATGCCCATAAAGCAGAGGTATTTTAGTCATGTGGTTTTGTTGAGGTGGGTGTTGAGGTAAACGCGACCAGCCTTGGCAATGGAGCTGGACAGGGTAGCCGCATCGGGCATGAGCTGCGGCTTAGCTTTGATGGTGGCCGATTTGAGGAGCACCCCCAAGGGGGTTAACACCTGATTTTCGCCAGCCTTGTTTTTGCGCGTAAGCTCGCGCTTATGCATCAAGATGGCGTTGCCCGACTTGGATTTGATGACGATGATTTCTTTATCGCTGTAACCCATCTCGCCAATGCTCTTGCGCAGGATGGGACTGTCCTTGGTGGCTCCAGCTCGCCCCGCCTTAAAGGGGATGAGCAGCGACTTGGCCTTAACGGGGTAAACGGTACCGCCGCGATGCTGCAAGCGCAACCCTTTTTTGCTGGCGATAATGCTTGTCGTGGTTCGCTCGGCACCGTTGATGCCGTGCGCAATTTCGCAGCTGTCAGCCGCCTCTTGATAGAAGTAGCGCGACTGGGTAGCCTGTCCCATGGCTCGCAAGGACTTCTTAAGCTCCACCAGCCCCGCCCGCGCGCCCTCGGCTGCGATGCCGCCGAGTAGCTCTGGCGTCAACAGATTAGCGCAGGGGGGCTGCCCTTCTAGCGAAATAACGATCATAGGCGTGGCGTGGCTTAGGGGATGGCTAATTCAGCGAGCTTGGCGCGGATTGCTTCGGCCCGACGGTGCAGCCACGCGTCCAAGCTTGCGCGCTCAATGTAGCATCGCTGACGCATACCTTTGGGGGAGTTAACGCGCACAATGCAGCTTGCCAGCTCATTGCGCGCCATGGCTCGCTGCACGGTGCTGCGGCCAAGGCGGCTGAGTTGGACAGCCTCCTTCATGACGATGAGCTTGGTATCTTGCCTCGCAGGGGCGATGGGCGCCTTGGCGCGCGCGATGCGCTCAACGGCTTTACGGCTCCAGTAATAACTGGGTGGCCCAGGGTGACTGTTGACCAGCCAGTAGGTGATTTTTTTACGCTTTAACATCACCCGAGCGGCAGATTTTGTGCATTCCAGCAGGGCTGCCGCCTCTGCCATGCTAACCCCCCATGTGGGCGCTTTGTCGTAGGGCTCGCCCGTTTTCGGGTTAAACCCCTTCGGCACGTCGTTGCTAGGGTAAATCACGCCCGCGTGGTTAATCCTCAAACGGCCAGCCTCATCCCGCTGGTAAAAAGACTTGTTTTTTGGTACAGACATGGCTTACAGGGTTTTGATGCGATTGATGGAGTAATAGCCGTCTTTCACGATTTCAACGACGCACTCGTTACTTGTCGGCACGAAGCGGTACTCAATCATGCATGGTGGCTTAGTGCCGGTGATGCCACCGACGACGTGTTCTTGCACACTGCCGTCAGGCAAGCGATGCAGGCAGATGACCAGGCATAGCTCAGCACTGGCAATGCTGTGGCTCCATCCTGCGGCGACGGTTTCGGGGTATCGGGCTGTTTCGGTGGGGGTCATTTTGGTTATGGGGGTTAATTGCAGTTAGCAAAGAGCGTGACTAGTATTTTAGGGCTGAGGGTCGAGGGATTGGTAGCGGTGGCATCACACACCTCGCCCAGATGATCCAGACTCAAGATGCAAGAATCGCCAATTGTCTTAGCGTAGAGGTGGTAGCTACTCCATAAATACATGCTGGTTTTGAGGGTAGCAAATGCAGCAAGGTTGCTAAATTCGCCCCCGCCTATATTATAAAAAAGCACGCGCGTGCTCTCACCTGCCTGCAAATCAGGGGTGCCGATATCGCTTATCGCGCTTAAATCCATCATGTGGGTCCTGCCGGGCAAGGCCTGTGCAAGGCTGGTGATGGCGGTAGTCGTGCCGTCTGTGTCCGTGTGCGCGACCAGGTATTCCAAGACAGCGTGCTCGGCGGCGGTCTTATGCGCGACAAGGTCGCTAGTATGAGCGCTGATGTCGGTACTGGCAATAACATTAAGGGTGCAACTGATGGACGTTTCGCCCGCGGTTGCCTGAATGTCCAGACCCTCGGCAGCCGTAGGATCGCTGCTAGGACTGGCGTGGCAAAATTTGGATAAGGCCGCGCACTAGGGTGAATTCTCGGCCATCACTTCGTAGGGCGTAGATGGCGTATTGCCACGCTGCCATGGGCCGAGGCGGCAGGCTGAGCCCCGGCAGGCTGATGGCGTAGCTGCCACTAGAGCCGATGGAGGTGCTGGTAGCGACATTGATGCCGTCGCAACTGGCGCCACCGTAGACGCGCCAGTTACCACTGCTAGCCGTGCTGCTGTCATTAAGTCTGATGCCGATGGCGAGGGCTTGACCTTCGACCAGGGTGATGTTTTGTGTTGTACTCATTTCTAGTTAGGAGTTTTTAGAATTAGGAATTAGGGCTACCCTTCCAAATAATATCGTCGTCTTGAAAAGCGATGGCTTGGCCGAGCAGTTTTTTAACGGCTTCTTTCAAGTCGCTGGATAGGTTAGTTAGTGTTGCTTGTAGGTTGGCGTCTGGCGGGGTGGCGGGGGGCTTGGCTTGCTCGTCTATGTCGGCGAGCACTTCATCGTTGATAAGGCCGAGGCGGTCGGCCTCCTCATAGTCCACGTACTCAAAGCCCATCCCGCTGTTGTAGTCCAGTGGGGCGGCGTTGGTGCGGAAGCGGCTGAGCTCTGCCCAGATGGGGCTTTCGCTCAGGGCGACCATGTCGGTCAAGCATGCGCCCTTGCCGCCTACGCTGCCGTAGGCCACGCGCCAGCGGCTTGGCCAGTCACGCTTCATGGTGCGTTCGCCCAATCGCACGAGTCGCTTGGCTGGGTAGGCGGTGCTGCCACGCATGGCGGCGTTCTCGGCCGCGCTGGCGGCAAGTCGCGTGTTGGTCTCCAAGATAAGATTCTGCCTGCCGACTGTGGCGAGGTCGCCAATGGTGCCGATGGCGTGCGGATCCGCGGGCATGTAGTCCAGCTTTGCCAAAATCTGGTTCATTATTTGGCGAGCTTCGGTCTTGCTCAGCTGCCCTGCCAGCACCTGCGCTGCCAGCTCACGGCATGACTGGATGATGCTAAGCTCATCCACCATGGCGGTAAAAATCGCCTGGCGCTTGATACCTGCGTGGATGATGTCCCAATCCATACTGGATAAGGCAATAGGCAGAGGCGTTTTGGCGCGCAAGGTTTCTGGTCCGCTGGGCATCTTTTGAGTTAGGAGTTAGGAGTTAGGCGTAGGGTACCAGCCAACGCCATCGTTGCCGTAGGCGGGGCGAGGGGCGACAATGGCGGGGGACTCATCGGCATGGCTGGGCATGTCGCCGTTTTCATCCATGACGGCAAGGGTACCATCTGCCACAGCCTTGAGCATTTCTTCAGCCGCGTCTGAGGCATCCTTGCGGTCTTGGGTGATGGGCAGCGCGTAGCGGGTCAACCACTGCACGCGCAGGATGTGCAGGGCACATGCACGCAGCGTGCGCGGGATGAGCGCGCGGTCTGCACTGATGGAGTTACTGCCATTGGTGGCGACTGCCTCACGCACCCTGCACACCATGTCGAAGAGGTCGGCTTCGATGTCGCTGCGGTGGTCGTCGTTGCAGACAATGGCGCGCTCTTTGGTGTTAAGTACGCGGGCTATGTCTGCCCATTGCAGCGCGATCCAATAATGTTGACTTGACATGGTGGCTTTGTTCGGGACAGATTTTACTTAATCACGATTGCTTCAGCAGCGTCAGCGTCGAGGGCGACCGCCTTATTGCACAGCTTGGCTTCAAGCGCAAAAGCAGCATCGATAACGCAATCTTGCTGGCGTTCGTCCATAATTTTTGCTGAGAAGCGCGGGCTTTGAATCAGTGCGCAGAGAATGCGGGTGGCGCGGGCGATGCGTGTTTCCCCTTGCGGCATTGTCGTCATCAAGGTACATTCACCCAATTCAATACCCGCAAAGTCAGGCAGTTCTTCCACGCGTGGCGTGGCGAGCTCTTGCAGCTCGGCAGCCACTTCGGCTGGGGCGGTTTCTGTTACTTCTTCCATTGTTTCAGCTGGAGCTGCCGCTAATGCGGCAGCTTGGTCAGGGGTTGTGATTTTCTTTTTCGCGGACATGATTAGGAAATGCTAAGGCGTTTGACGAGTGGGGCAGCGGTGACGTAGGCTTGGCGATGCATGCCGACTTCATACCAAGTTGTGTGCTTGGGGCGTTCGTAGTAGCTTTCTACGCTTTCAACTGGGGAGTCGCCGCCCATGTGCAGCATGCGAAGACCGGACATGTCGAAAAGACCGCCTTCTTCATCAACGTAACTCATCCAGAAGTCAGAGCCAAGCAGGCAGGAGCCGACAAAGCTTGTTTCAGGACCTGGTGCAGCGGTGCCAGCGGGCACGGTTGTCACCATGATTTGGCAGTTGGGCAAGTTAAGCAACTTGAGCAGCAGTTCTTCGGTGAGGGCTTGCGCGGCATTGAAGGCGACGCGGTCGAGCACAGCGGCATTCTCGCTGAGGATGTCCCAGCTTGCATCGCTCATCATGATGCGGTTTGGCTTAACCCCGTTGGTCTGGGCGTAAGCTGTGATCATGGACTTGAGCTCTTCGATTGGATCGCTGCTAGCAGCGGACCAGTTGCCACCGCTGGAGGCGGGAACGCCAGCGCGGAAGATGTCGAGGCACTGCTTGATTTTGGAGGTGTTCCAGACCGAAAGCAGGGACTTGATGCGACTTTGAGCGATTTGGTCAGCTGCTTCTTGCTTGTTGCCAGCACCGGGCTTAATTTCGCTGTCATCAATGCCGCTGCGCAGCATGTGGTCTTCCAGCAAGAATGGCATATCAATCGCGCCACAGTCAATGCTGTTGGCTTCTTGGCCTTTAGAGCGGCGGGTGTCAGCCACACGGAAGGCGTAGCCCTGCGGGTACTTTTTGATTGTACCGGTCACGCCATCCACGCTCAAAGCTGGCGCAATAAAGTCGATGACATCGGCATTTTGGCGGTTGAACCAACCGATGGCGAAGTCGTAGATGGGGTAGTTAAATTGGTTTTGTGCACTCATATGTTTTATTATTGGGCAGATGTGTCATTGTTTGTGTCGCTGGCGTCGTCAACATTTGTAACGATGCAGCGGGGCGGATTGATCAGTGTTGCCGCAACAAGACTGCCAGCAACGGTGTTGGTGGTCTCGGCAGCACGCGCGACTATGATGTCGCCGTTGGCACCAGAGCTGGCACTAACGGTGCCGTCATCGTTGAGGGCAAAAAGCGTACTGTGAGCGGTGACGCTGCCAGAGGAGCCTACTTGGACTTGCACGACGCCTGGGAAGCTAAGACCAATCAGGGTGGCACCGGTCAGGTTGCCAGCTTGGGCGGTAGCGTAGGCATCGGGGTCAGCAATGACACCATAGACAAGCGGGGTGGCGGCAGAGGCAATGGCAATCTTGCCATCGGTCACGATGGCAAACTTGCCTTCGTGCTTGTGCGGGGTGGCCTTCAAATCGTCGCCATAATCAAGGCGGAAGGCGGGGGAGTTGTTTACAATAGACATAATTTTTCAGTGAGCAGTGAGCAGTGAGCGGTGAGCAGTTAAGCCAAGCTCATGCACTGCGGGTTTGTGTTTGGGTTGGTTGTGTTGATTTGCAGCGCGGTGTCTGTAAGCTTTGATTCCTTGCCCGCTAGGGCACGAACTTTCAACTGCTCACTGCTCACTGCTAACTGCTAACTGTTTTAGTGTTTAGTGCGGTAGTTGGCGAGGTGGCGGGCGTAGGCTTTGGAGTACTCGCCAGAGGACATGGAGCGGCCGAGGCGGGTTTCATCATCCTTGATTTTGGCGTTGATATGGGTGACCATGTCATGCTGCTGACTGTTGACAGCGCGGTCAACATTACCACAGCGAACATTGACGGTGCCGTTAGGCTTGCCACCGCGCAAGCGTTGAGGGCTGCGGCTGTTGGTGGCGCGCATCAAGTTGGGGTAGCGGCTGCGGCTGTTGGTGGCTGTGCCACCACTGGCGGCTTGCGCGTCTTGGTTGGCGGCCTCCAATGCTTCAGCAAGCTCCTTGTTGGATTGCTTAAGCGATTTGACGGCTGCGGCCATGTCGGCAAGGGTGGCGGTTTCGGGCAGTTCCAGCTCGTCGGCGATGGCGGCGAGTTGGTCTTCCAGCTCATCGTTGGTTGCCTTGTCGTCCTTGTTTTTGTCTTCGCCAAGTTCGGCGCTGACAGGGTCGGAGTTGGTGGCCTTGTCCTCTTGCTGCTCATCAGCCATGTTGGTGGCCTTGTCTTCTTGCTTGTCGGCATCGCTGTTGGCGGCCTTGTCGGGGTCTTGTTCTTTGTCTGGGTCCATATTGTGTAATGGGGTTTTGCTGTTGGTTGCGTGCTTTTGCCCTGCATGGCGGGGCTCATTAGTGAGGGTGCAGGCGGCCAGCACGCGTGGGGTCGCATAGCCCTCGGGGAGTTGTATAAAATCTTTGTAGTCGTATTCGGTGGAGAAATAGGCGTACTCGCCATTGTTGACCATGTCATGACCGTAGGGGGTCCAGTCGATGCAGCCCCACAAGCCTTGGCTGTCTGTCTCCAGCGCGCGGATCCAGCCACAAGCGCGGGTGCTGGGCATAATGCCAATGCCGCTGTGGTCGGCGGTGATGAGGATACCGCGACCCTTTGGGTCGCCTTGCTCAAAATTGCCCGCTAAGATGGCGAGGTCGTCAAGGCTCGCGCCTTCATCGGGGCAGTCGCTTGGGTCGCAGCCCAGCGCCTCGGCCAAGCAGTCTGGCTTGGGCGACTCGTTGCGGTAGGGTGGCTCAATCAAGTACCAGCCAATGGGTGGCACATTGCCACGCTCAAAGGTGGCGCGATTGGCGGGGTCTGTAAAATCTGGTAGTTGCATTTTGTTGATAAAATTTTATTTTTAGGCTTGACTTGGTGGGTGGGTGTGGTAGCTTGTAGTTACGGATGGCACCTCGGTTAGGTGGGCTAGAAGCCTAACAGAGTAGACTGGGCACATGCGCCGCGTCACCTGTCCGATGGCTCCGGTTCATGACTGGGGCCCTTTTTTTGAGGGATTCTTTTCTCTCCGAGCTGTTAAGAGTGTCACGCGTGGTCTTCCTTGCCGGTCTCGCTTTTGTTTTTTAGTGGTTTCGTCACGCACAGGCACGGCAACTGTTAAAATCTCTTTACGGGTTTTCTCTAATATGCCTCTTCCTTTTTCTTCTTTTCCGTAGGAAAGAGAGCCAGCTACTGACTTATAGCTCATGCCTTTCTCTTTCATGTGTTTCTGCATATGCAAACCTCCCTGCTTTTGCTCGCCTGGCACAATGTCAAGGGTTGACTTTCCAATTTTAGCGGCACCATATACCCTTTTACCGCCTTGTCCGTCTTTTAAACCCTTCTTGATAACTCTAGCAACTTGCCCAGATGTTGCATTAGCGGGGGCTTTGCTTGGTGTCCCTGTTTTAAAGGGGCTTTTTGTCCCACCTTCTCGCCCGCCATGCCCGTGTCCAAATTGCCCATTGTTTTTTCGGGGTTGATTGGGGTTCCAGCCGCGTCGACCGTTGCCGTTGGGTTTGGCATTGCTAGCGGTGTCTTCTTCCTCGCGGGCTTCTTCATCTGGCGCATAGGGGGCAATGGCTGCTTCAAGCTCGGCGGTGTAGTCGGCGGTCTTTTGGCGCAGGCGTTCGGGGTCAAGCCCCATGCTGAGGATGCCTTCCAGCAGCTCGCGCTCTTCGGGGGTGATGATGTCTTCTTGCTTGTCTTCAGCTGGCTCTTGCTTGGCTGCGGTCATGGCATTGCAGGCACGCTGCACGATGGCGCGGGCGGGCGGCCACAGGGTGCTTGGCAGGTAGCGGCGCAGTGACGGTGGAGCGCAGCGCGATGGTTGGCGGCAGCCAAGTGATGCTTGGCGGTCATGCTGGCCGCCGCGTTGGCAACCCCAAGCACAAGGCGGCTTTGGAGTCTTGGCATAATATTCTTCACAATGAGCTTGGCGACCTGCCAGGTCAAACTGGGCACGACCGCTGCGAGCCAGAGACGCATTGGGGCGAACGCAGAGAGCAAGAAAAGCTGGAACTAGCCAAGGAGCACATGAGCGCCGAGCAAGAAGCCATGCTGCAAAATATTTTGCTGACCTTCAGCGAACTCTGCGCAATGCTCCCTGCCCGCATTCAACGCATTAATGACCGGACTGACCACAGACTGGAAGGCTGGGCGAAGTGCGGGTTTATGGTGCCAGAATACCGCCTTGACCGCAATTCTGATAATTGGGAGCCGCTGGCCTCGGTGCCAGCTCATGCGCGGGATGCGGTGATGGCGGTGGTCAGCAGTGGTGATGGTTATTTGCGTAACCGCCCCATGTCGCCCAATGAGGCTTGGTTCAGTTGCGAGGGCAAGGAGGAGCACGCGCTTGTGCGTATCTCCCCCGCGCAAGCTTGCGAGCTGATGGGCGCCGCCATGGCGCGTGTGCCCAAGCGCAAGGGTCGCTATTTTTACGTTAAAGATCGCAAGCTTTCTGATGAAGAATTGATTTATGAAACGCGCGTGATTAAGCAGTCCCAGGGCTACCAATGGGAGGAAGAGCTAGTGCCCCAAATTGAGTACAAGCTGCTCATTAATCCCTTCGAGCACGAACAGGCCTTTGTGTTGGATGAGCGCGGGGCGTGCATCGGCTATGCAGACCTCGTGCAGCGTGTGGCGCGTGGCAATAAAGAGGCGGTTAAAGCCGCCTTTGGTCATGCTGCCGCACGTCGTGCGGACATCCTGCAAGATACACGTGTTGCCTTGGCTAATACCGAGGCGCAAATCGAAGCCAGACGCGAACGTAACGCCAATATCATGGGTGACGCGAAGCAAGCAACGGCTCAAGCGCGCATCGAAAACAAGCGCGCCAAGCATGCCGAGCAGAAGGCCGCCAAGCGTGCACGCAAGCTGAGCTATGCAGCAGCTGGCAATGCCTCGCTTGCTGTGCTGGATGAGTTGCCCGAGGAAGGACGCAAGGGGCTTTATTAACATCTTACCAATATTATATATGACTACTGAAAATATTTTGACTCAAGAAGAGGGCGGCGAGATTGAATGGCTGCGCGGTTATCGCAATTCAAGCAAGATTAGCGTGACCGAGTTGGCTAAGAATATCGGCTACTCGGCAACAGTGACACGCCGCGCCCTGAATGGTAATTACACGGCCGACATGCAAAGCTTTTGTGCGAAGGTACGGGAATTTCGCGCCACCATTCAAGCGCGCGCCTTGACCGGTCAAGAAGTCGGCTTTGTGCATACGCAGGTTGCCTTGGATGTGATCGCAGCGGCCAATGCCGCCCGCGTCGATAAAAAGGTCATCATGGTTCGCGGTGTTTCCCAAATTGGCAAGAGCACGGCTATCAAAGAGTATGCTGAAGCAAACAGCGCTAGCGTGGTGCTGGTTCGCATGCCAACTAATCCGACCGCTTGCAAGCTCGGCAGCCGCCTCTGCGCGGCTGTCGGATGCAGCAATCCGCGCGGCGATGAAGACGCCATGCAGGCGCTCAAGAAGAGAATCACGCCTAATATGCTTGTGATTGTCGATGAGTTCCACCAAGCATTTTATGCGGGCGTTCGTGGTGTGCGCGGCGCGGTCGAGTGGCTGCGTGAATTGAAGGATGAAACGGATTGTGGTTTGCTACTCGCCTTGACGGAGTTGCCAGATGTTGACTTGTCCGGCAGCCGCGTTAAGGGGATGCTTGAACAACTCAACCAACGCGGCCAAACGGTCCGCTTGGCATCTACTCCAAGCAAAAAGGACGTGCGCCTCATAGCCGAGCATTACGGCTTGGGCGAGCCAAGCAACGACGTCTGGGCTATCATCACCAAGCTTGGTCGCGAAAATGCTTTCGGCAAGCTGATGTATCGCTTCAAGCTCGCCCAGCGCAGCGCAAAAGCGAACGAGTGTACTCTTACATGGGACTACTTCATCGCAGAACATCTGCGCTTAAATAACCTTGAGCAATAACACTAAACTATCATGACTACAACAAACACAAGAAATAAACCAGTCTTCGCCAACCGCGAAGAGTTCGAGGCCAAAGTCGACGAAATCGCCATCCTTATGGTCAAGCAAAACAAGAAAAAAGCAGCGATGGATGAAGCGATGCAAATCGCCCGCGAAGCATACGAGGCTGATATTGCCGATCTTGAAACGCAAATCACGCAAGGTATCGCCATCTGCGAACCGTACGTTTTCCAAAATCGCGACACACTGCTAAAAGGCAAAAAGAAATCAGCAACGACAATGCTTGCGGCTTGGTCACTTAAGAAGGGTAAAGAAAAACTCGGCTTGAGCGACAAGGTTACTTGGGAAGCTGTGCTAGATAAGGCTCGCAAGCTGGGTATGAGAGAGCTTATTCGAGTTAAAGACGAGGCCGATAAAGCCGCGCTTGCTAAACTCACAGATGCCCAGCTCGCCTCTTTAGGAGTGGTTAAAATCGCCGCTGTTGACTCGTTCGGAATCACTCCAAAAGACAACTCTATCGACAATGAAAATTAAACCAAACGAACTGAAGATGCTGCACATTTGGGTGAAAAAGGCCCATGTCGCCAGCGCCTCCCCGCTCACTATTGAAGAGTTCAGACATGATGGTGTCAAGACAGCTTGCGGCCGTGATGGCCTGTCCTCCATTGCCCCTTGCGACATCCCCGCCGTGCGCGACCATTTCAAACGCCTAGCCGGTGCTGAGATTGTAATCTCAGCGCGGGAACAGTCCGCGCGATGCATAGCAATTGACAATCTGCGCAGCACTCTGCTGAATTACGGCTTATCTGTCGGCTATCTCGCCCACTACATGGCCGACCGCTTCCAGCGTGATTTTAGCGGCTGCACCACCCTAGACCAGCTACTGACTAGCTTCTACGCTTGCGTTATCCGGCAACTAGACTGGACCATGCAGGCCCGAGGCAAGCGGCTTAAGCGCGGCTAACGCCCACTATCAAAAATCCCCCGATTGGCAACCGCCACGGGGGATTTTTTTTGCCGCACCTTTTCCGATTAAGGAGGCATGCAGCATCAAAGCACGCACCGTACACCAATTATGCACCCATTCAAACAACATGGCAAACGCACAGAGAGAGAGGCCCCCAGATCGCAACAATAGCCCCCGCCACAAAAAACGCTGCAAGCCCCTAATCAAGCGCATTCCACCCATTTTCCACCCCATTCACACCCTCTGTCATTCCTCACAAGTCCCGCTCAAAATAGACATTACCGTGGGGGATGCCATCACTCCGCGCGAGATAACTCATCGCTTTAAATTATTGCTTGAGGATAGGTACATTCCCATTCCTGCTTATAATATCGAAACGATTCTTGCCGAAAAGTTGGAAACGATTTTCTCTCGTTCAACGCTCAATACGCGTCCAAGGGATTTCTACGATGTGTACATTCTTTCTCGTCTGCGAGGGGAGGAAATCAATAAGAAACATCTTCAGCAAGCTCTTCAATCTACCGCAAGTAAGCGTCACTCCTTAGATGCACTGAATCATTACCTTGTTATCATTGAAAGCATCGAACAGAGCCAAACGATGCAACATCATTGGGCGAATTATCAGAAGGATTTTAGCTACGCTTCAGCTAGTGTAAACTTTCTTCTGTAAATTCAGAATCACCGTAGCTCACGCCCTTTTTTTTCAGCGGCATGGGTGAGCCCCGTAGGGGCGAAGCCATGCCGC
>JAWXTZ010000009.1:0-37026 GCA_044433085.1 Akkermansia sp. | reverse complement strand
GCGACAAATTCCCCGACCCCGAAACCCGCCCCGAAGAAGCCGACCAGTTCCTCGACTTCCTCGGCACAGGCATGCCCCGCCCCAGCGAGTTGGAAAAGCAGGAGGGATTCACGCATCGCACGCTCGAAAAACGCGCCCAGCTGCATTACCAACACCCCGCGCAAAAACGCCCCGGTGACCGCATGCCCGCCTTCTTCACGCCCGAGTTTGTCCGCGATGAAATTGCCGCAGGTCGAGCCCTCATCCCACTCAACATCAACCACCCAGAATGCGAACCGATGATTATCGGCCGCAACTTCATGTGCAAAATCAATGCCAACATCGGCAACTCCGCCATCTCCTCAGGCATTGAGGAAGAGGTAGAAAAACTGCGCTGGGCCATCCATTGGGGTTCCGACACCGTGATGGACCTCTCCACCGGTAACGACATCCAAAAGACCCGCGAATGGATTTTGCGCAACAGTCCCGTACCCATCGGCACCGTCCCCATCTACCAAGCTTTGGAGAAATGCAGCGGACAAGTCGAGCACCTCAGCTGGCCCATCTTCCGCGATACCCTGATCGACCAAGCCAAGCAAGGGGTCGATTATGTAACCATTCACGCCGCCCTGCTGCACCGCTTTGTCGCCCATACCGCACGTCGTATGACAGGCATCGTCTCGCGCGGTGGCTCCATCATGGCCAAGTGGATGATGGTGAACAATGAAGAAAACTTCCTCTACACCCATTGGGATGATATTTGTGACATCCTCGCCCGCTACGATGTCGCCATCTCCATCGGTGACGGTCTGCGCCCTGGCAGCATTGCCGATGCCAACGACTTTTCACAGCTGGCAGAGCTTGAAATCCAAGGCGAGCTCACCAAGGCCGCTTGGGACAAAGGCGTGCAGGTCATGAACGAAGGCCCCGGTCACGTGCCACTTCACCTCGTGCCCGAAAACATGCACAAGCAGTTGGAATGGTGCTTCGAAGCCCCCTTCTACACCCTCGGTCCCCTCGCGACCGACATCGCCCCTGGCTATGACCACATCACCGGTGCGCTCGGTGGTGGCATCATCGCCCAAAATGGCTGTGCCATGCTCTGCTACGTCACACGTAAGGAGCACCTTGGTCTGCCCGATAAGGAGGACGTCCGCGAAGGTGTCGTCACCTACAAGCTAGCGGCCCACGCAGCCGACTTAGCCAAGGGCTTACCCGGTGCCCAAATTCGCGACAACGCGCTGTCAAAAGCCCGCTTCGAGTTCCGTTGGGAAGACCAATTCAACCTCTCGCTCGACCCGCACCGCGCCCGCACCTACCACGACATCACCCTACCCCATACCGGTCACAAAAAATCCCACTTCTGCTCCATGTGCGGCCCCAACTTCTGCTCCATGAAGCTGACGCAGGACATCCGCGAGCAAGAACGACAAGCCGAGCAAGCAGGGCAATAAGCCCTGCTGATTGAGGAATGGCATGGCTTATCGACTTTGGTTAGACCTTTTAAAACAAGCAAGTTAAGAAAAAACGCAATTTGTTCAAAAAAAACCAAAAAACCCCAAAAAAAGCAAAGATTCGCTTGACATTCGCTGTATTCTTTGTCAGAATACGCATGTGAGCGAGCTTTCATAGCTTACACACGACCGTTCACCTACTTCATCACAAATACACAAACATGAAAAAAACACTCATTACTCTCGCGATGCTCGCAGCATCGACAATTGCAGCATCAGCAGCTTCTGTATACGAAAATACCTTTGATTCTTTTACTGATAAATTTTCTACGGTTGACGTTAGCGATGCTGACGCTCGTATCTCCGATTTAAATTTAAGCACAGATACAGGTTTTACGATTAGCATTAACATTATGGCTGATTCAACTATAACGCCAACATCTGTAACATGGGGACATATCTTAGGTCTTTCTTTTGACGGTGTCACCCCTCCCGAAAGCAGCCCAGCCACTGCGACGTCTGGTTATTGTCAGCTCAACTGGCAAGGCGCGACAACGGCAGATGGCAAAACAACAGGGTATGGATTTGGTATCAATCCTAAATACTTCAATGATAATGCCTTGGCATCAGGTGACAATGCACTTTCTCCATTGGTTTGGTATAACACCATTTTGACCGTTGAAGGCACTACTTGGACACTGAATATCTATGATAGTGAAGGTAACGCAGTATCAACGATGACAGACACCATGACAGACGCAGCATTTATCAATACCACCTTGACAGACCTCTATATCGGTGGTGTTACTACCACGCACAACAAGGCACTTACTCAAATTGACAACCTTGCTGTTTACGACACTCTTTTGACGGATGAACAAAAAGCTGCGCTTAGCATCAGCACCCTTAGTGGTAATGGCATTCCATCCATCCCAGAGCCAACAACTGCTACTTTGAGCATTTTGGCACTTGCTGGTCTTTGCGCACGTCGTCGTCGCAAGTAAGACGGATTGTTCTACACAACTTTTCAAAGCGTGCTCCCCTGCGGAGCGCGCTTTTTTTATTGATCCACGCCCTCCCCGCCTTATCATTAAAATTGATGTGTTGACAAAAAGGCTTAGGGTGATATATTAATAAATAAATCACCAAGCATGCCTTATGAATGAAGATAAACTACACCAACGCTGTAAAAAGTTTCTCAAGCAATTTAAAGTAAAGGGAGAAACTAAAATCAAGCTCAAGGACTATGATTGTGATGAGTTAGCCCACTTTGAGGAGCATGGCAAGGCAGATGCCCAAGCGAAGCTAGAGCAAGGTATTGAGCTAATCAGTGAGTTGCAGGAGCGACTTTATGCCAGCAAAAAGGCGGGTATTCTCATCATCCTACAGGCGATGGATGCCGCGGGTAAGGATGGTGCCATCAAGCATGTGATGTCGGGTGTCAACCCACAGGGCTGCTGTGTGACGAGTTTTAAAACTCCCAGTTCGGAGGAGCACGCCCATGATTTCCTGTGGCGCTGCATGCCCCACCTGCCCGAGCGCGGGATGATGAGCATTTTCAATCGCTCCTATTATGAGTCGGTGCTGGTGCTTAAGGTTCACCCCGAATGGCTGGGGGCAGAGGGATTTAGCGAGGCGGAAATTGCCAAGCCCGAGCGACTCTTCAAACAGCGATATCGCTCCATCCGCAACTTGGAGGAGCACTTGAGCTGCAATAAGACAAAAATCATCAAGATTTTCTTGCACCTGTCAGAAAAAGAGCAGAAAAAGCGTTTTCTCAGCCGCTTGGATACACCCAGCAAAAACTGGAAGCTCAGCAGCAACGACATCAAGGAGCGTGAACACTGGGACGATTACCAAAAGGCCTTTGAAGACTGTATCAATGCCACGTCGAGCCCCGAAGCCCCTTGGCTCATTGTGCCAGCCGACCACAAGTGGTTTGCCCGATTGGTCTGCATGGCTGCTATTCTTGAGGCTCTGTTAGAAATTGACCCGCAATTCCCTGCTGTGACGGAGAAACAAGCAGCCGAGTTCCCTCAAATTCGCGCTGCCTTGGAGGCAGACAAGCCTGACTGAGAGGGTATATCATAAGGGCACCTTGCAAAATTAGCACTGAATCAAAATGCAAATTGAGATTGCGGTCAATCGTGCGATTTTTGTCGTAAAACTCATCACGCCTAATTTTGCAAGGTGCCCATAAAGGAATCTAACAATCAACAAAATTTCTTGCTTTTTTCTGCTTGGGAGTAAAGTGAAGGAAGGCACGAAAAAACATATCATCAATCATGAAACTCTCTAACTTCATTCTACTTACGTCTATTCTCCTCTCGGCTCCATGCTTAGCTTTTCCTTTTGGCAGCTCGACTCAAATCTACGATATCCAGTCAGGCAGCTCATTGAACCTAGCCATTGCGGACGCAACTTACGGCAGCGTAACTTGCGCAGGCACATTCACCGCTAACAGTCTAACGGTTAGTGATGATGGTGGTAAGGACGGCAGTTTAACCATCTCTGATGGCGGACAGCTGACCACGATCACCAGTCTCTCGGCGGTCAGTCTTGATATCCAAGACGAAAACACGGTGGCAAGCGTTGGAACGAATCTTGATATCACGGGTGCTACAACAATCAGCCAAGGGGCGACGCTGAATGTAACAGCTGATGCCACTGTTGCGGATTTGAGCATCAGTGGTGACACAACTACAGCTAACTTTGGGGGTAGCTTTACCTCATCAGGCAACTTGAGCCTCAGCGACTCATGCACCCTAGCACTCGATAACGCGGTGAATCTGAATGATGTACTCATCGAAGATGGCTCTACCCTCACCCTGCGCTCTGGTTCCACCCTAATTGTCGATGGGGTACTTACCATCAATGCTGATACTTTCGTCAATCAAGCGATGATGATTATTGAAGAGGGCGCTGATTTATCCAGTATCAATGAAATCAACATCATCATGAGTGATGAGGCTTACGACAATTGGAGTACCGATTCAGCAAACTACCTCATCAGCGATGAAGCGGGCAGCATGGCGGTGATGGAAGATATCGGCTTCACTATCTCAAATGAAAGTGGAACCGCTTCGTCAGATGATATCAGCTACGACCAAGTTGTCAAAACTGATGCAGTGCCAGAACCAAGTACCGCGACACTCAGCCTCTTGGCCCTTGCCGCCCTCTGTGCGCGTCGCCGTCGCAAGTAAAAAATCCTTAGTCGGGGTAATCAAGGCACAAGATTTTCTTGTGGGGTTGGGGGAAAAGGCATTTCATCAGCTTCTTCCATGCGCTGCCTCGGTCTTTCTTGATTTCGGCGGTGGTGCTTGGCGTTTCGGCGGCGGTTTTCGCGGGCTTGCGCTTTGACTTTGTTGATGCGTTGGCGCAATTCTTTGCTTTGCTTGGCATCGAAGTTACGCATGAGGACCAACAATTCCTTTTCTCGCTGGTCGGCGCTGTTGGCTTTGCCAGGGCGTCTCGCGACCATGAGGGCTAGTTTTTCTCGCAGCTCGGAAGAGAAGTCGGCTCTGGATGAGAGCAGGCTCAAGACTCCCAAGGTGCGCTCGTTTTCCATCTTGGCGGTCTCTGTCTCCCCCATGCGTGACAAAAAGTCGGTGTATCGCCCGCGTACAGAGAGGTAGAGGTAAATGCCCTCCAAATCATCGGGGCGCATGGCAATGAGGGTTTTGGCGTAGTCGGCACAAAGTTTGAATTCGTTGAGTAGGTTTTGCTCATGTTCCTTGCGATGTGCTTGCTGCTTGGCGTTCCCTTGGTTCTTGGCTTGTTGCTGTATGTTCGGCATCCCCTTATTCAGCAGACCAAGGCGGGCATAGGCGCGCATGGCTTGCTCGTTGGTGGGCTCCATCTCCAGCACCTCCAACAAGAGCTCTTGGACGCTTGTTCCATCGCGCGAAATGAGTTTTTTAAGCTTGGGCGATGGGGCCATCGCCAAGAGTGAAGCTTGCATCAGGCGGCGCTGGCTGGGTAATTCATCAGCCTGCGCCATGGCACTTAAGAGTTCGCCTGCGACCTTGAGTAGTGCTTCGCGATCAACCCCTTTGTTGGCTCGCTGCGCATTCCGCAGGGCTAGGGTGATGCACTGTAGGACGCGCTGACGCTGCTCCAGCGCTTGCGCATCCTTGTTATCAGCCACCACTTGGGTGAGGGAGTCGTAGGCCTTTTTTGTCTTGGTGGGTTTGCGTTGTTGGAAGAGGGCGTGAGCGCGACCAATCACGCAGTCGATGTAAAGCGCATCGTGGGGCTGCAAATGATTGCATGCAGTTTGGAAGTAGCCTTCGGCCGCCTCGGCATCCCCCGCACACAGGGCGATGGAGCCCAAAACTTGATTAGCGGCAGCAACATCGCTTGCGCTGCTTGCCTCCTGCTGCGAAATTTCAACGTAATAGGGCAGCAAATCCTGCATGAGCTGGATGTCGGCTCGGGATGGTAGGATGAGTGAAGAGCTTTCATCATCTTGCCCAGCCGAAAGTAGGTTCATGCTGGCAAAGACGCGCTGCATGGCCTCACTGGCCACATCGGCATTGCGCTCCGCCAGCACGCGCTGGTCGTTTTCCTTGTTCAGGGCATCCTGCACGCGCCAAAAGGCAAAGGCGGCCGTACCCCAGAGCAGTAGCAGCAGCAGGGCGGCTGCATGGCTCCAAATGGCGACGGCCTGATGGCGTTTCATCCACATGCGGTAGCGTCGCCACAGGCTGGCGCGTCGAGCCAAGACGGGTTGCCCAGTGAGGTAGCGTTGCAAATCTGCGACCATGTCGGGCATGCTTGCGTAGCGCTCGGCTGCCTCAAAACTTGTACTTTTGTTGATGATGGCCCCTAGCTCGCCAAAACCTTGTAGCGGGCTGATGGGCTTTTCACAGATGCGTCGCACGAGTTGCCCTGGCTCACTTTGGGCAAAGGCGGGCTTTTGGGTCAGCAGCTCATACAAGCTCAAGCCCAGTGCATATTGGTCAACGGCATAGCTACTCACCCCTTTGAGCAGGCGTTCGGGTGCCATGTAACGCAAGGTGCCATCATTGCTCATGGTGACCATGGGGGCATCCTCCCCCATGTTGAGGACGGTTGCCAAGCCAAAGTCGGTCACGTGAAGAACCCCTTGCTTATCAAGCAGCAAGTTACCAGGTTTCACATCGCGGTGAAGCACACCATGCGTGTGGGCGAAGGCTAATGCTTTGGCTGCTTGCATGCCCACCTCGGCCACGGCTTGGGTGTAGGGAATGGGGGGGAAGGATTCTCGAATGGCGGCGGGGCTTAGCTCTTGCCCATCGACAAGCCCCATGACGTAGTAGCGGTAAGCGCCCTCCTGCCCCGCGCCAAAGACCTCCACAATGTTGGTGTGGCGCAGGCTGGCGATGAGTCGGGATTCATTTTCAAAGGCCTCGCGATGGTGGGCATCATCATTCCACGATGGGGCTAAAATTTTAATGGCGACCTCGCGCTGCAAGGATTCTTGCATGGCGCGAAAGACGGTGCCCATGCCACCACGCCCAATTTTTTCTAAGAGACGGTAGCCACCCAGCGTCTCGGGGAAGGCGTGATCCTCGGCCTGAGATGCGCGCTGATGGCTTAAATCCTGCACAGATTCCAAGGTGGCGAGCAGGCCGACGAGCTCTGACTCCAACTCGGGGTATTGGGCGGCAAAGCTTCGTGGGTTCAGTTGCTCCCCATCGCGCAGGCGCTCCATGTAATGCTCCACAAGTTCAGCCAAGCGTTCTTCGTCGCTGTTCTCATCAAGCATTTCGTCCATGGTTTAGTTCTGATAAAAGGTGTATTTTGAAACGAGCTCTTGGAATCGTTTCAGGGCACGCACGTAGCGTATGCTCGCGGCTTTGGGTTCAATTTCCAGCACAGCAGCGCATTCGGCATTGCTGAGGTCTTCGAAGTGCCGCAGTTCCAGAATTTCCTTATCAGTCGCGGTGAGCTCGCTCATCACTTGGCGCGTCATGCGCTGGCGTTCTAGCTTGAGCAACTGGGTGCGCGGACTCGCCATGCTATCGGCAAGGTGAAGCCATGCGCCCTGATGCTCGCTATCGTCCCCCTCTTGAGCAATGGCGCATTCCTTGCGTGCATCGCGTTTGCCCGCAGCCATGTGGAAGCGTTGGGCATCCACCAAGGTTTGCAAGCAGACGTAGCGCAGCTTGACAAAGATAGGAATCTCTGGCTTGGCTTGCAAGAAGTCGATACGACGCCCACAGGCGAGGTAACATTCCTGCATCAGGTCATCCGAATCGAGACGACTGGCCATCATGGCAGGAATGCGGGCATTGAGGATGCGCTGCAGGCGCGGACGGTGTTCCATCCAAACCTCCAGCAACCACAAGTCGTCCTGTTGAGCTTCCTGCGTCATCTTAGCAATTGATAAAACGTGGGCGCGGCACAAAAATCGCCATCAATCGACGACATTTTCCTCGCGTAAATCGCGGGTCATCATCTCTCCAAGGATATCCGAAACCTTCTTCCCTTCATAGAGAACTTGGTACATGGAATCGGTGATGGGGGTGCGAACATTGAGTTTGCGGGCCAACTGGTACACGGATTCGGTATTGGGAATACCCTCAATGACTTGACCAATTTCGGCCTTGCATTCTTCTGTGCTGTAGCCCTTGGCCAGCAGTCGCCCTGCGCGCAGGTTGCGGCTGTGGTCGGAGTAGCAGGTGACAACCAAGTCGCCCATGCCAGAAAGACCCATGAAGGTCTCCATGCTGCCACCGTGGGCAAGGCCAAGGCGCGTCATCTCGGCCAGACCGCGTGTCGCCAAGGCTGCTCGGGCGTTATCCCCCAGACCAAGGCCAGCACAAATACCGCTAGCGATGGCAAAGACATTCTTCATGGCACCACCAAGTTGCATCCCCATGACATCCTCTGTCGTATAGATGCGTAGGAAGGGGGTACTCATGCGGGCTTGCACTGCGGCAGCAATCGTCTTATCTTCAAAACCAACGAGGGTCAAACTGGGATGTTTGAGCACGATATCCTCCGCATGATTAGGGCCAGAGAGTGCCCCGACGGGGTACTTGAGGCAGGAGGCGAGGATTTGAGTCATCAGCAGATTGCTATCCTTCTCAATCCCCTTAGAGCAGCTGAGGATGACAGCATCATCCGCCAAATTAGCTTCGGCCAAACGCTCAGCAACGGAGCGCATGACAACGCTAGGGACAACGACGATGACGAGGTCAGCCCCAGCAACATCAGCCCAATCGCTAGTGACGAGAACATGGTCTGGCAGGGAATCGGCACCTTCGACAGGATTGAGGCTTTGGCGGGTACTTGCAATGAGCTGTGCCTCTTGTTCCATATGGGTCCAAAGGACGACTGGGCCTTCACCAAAGCTAGCGGTGTAGGCGAGTGCTGTACCCCATGCACCAGCACCGATGACAGCTGTTTTCTTAAATTGACGTTCCATGTTATTTCTTTTTGCTAAATGCTTTTGGTTCTGTACCCTCCATCAATCGAACAATGTTGGTACGGTGTTTAATGACAACTAAAATAAAGATGGCTGTGAGCAGCCCCATGACCAGCCAGTCACCACCAGATGCTCCATGGTCTTGGTAGATGAAGACATAAAAGGCAGAGCCCAGCATCCCCACACCCGCCAGCATGCTAGAGAGGGAGACATAACGGCAGCAAATCATGGAGATGACCCACGTGGCAATGGTCACCACGCCCACCAAGGGGCTAAGCGCAATCAGGCAACCACCAGTTGTGGCAACGCCCTTGCCGCCCTTAAAGCCGAGGAAGCAAGTAAAGGTGTGACCCAAAATCAAGGCGAACATCACGGCAATGACCCATGCCATATCAACCGTAGAAAGGGTGGTAATATCGCCATTGAGATGAGCAATCATGGCCGCAAGTGGCAAATTACCCTTCAAAAAGTCGCAGATAAAAACAGGTATCCCCCACTTTTTACCGAGCACGCGAACAGCATTAGTCGCACCAATATTACAAGACCCATGTTCCCGCAAGTCAATGCCATTCAATCGCCCTGCGAGGTAGCCAAAGGGAATGGAACCAATGAGGTAGGCGGCAATAACATAACACAAGTTTTCAATCATGACGATGCATTATACACCCATGACGTGGCAGAATGCAACGCCTAAATGCGAGAGCTAGCTCTAGGAGTGAAAAATCAGATTGTAAATGGGCACCTTATTATGCTATCATATACCTACAAATGATGACATTGGCAGAACTTAGGGATAAGATTGATGGCCTCGATGCCCAAATCGTGGAGCTTCTCAAGCAGCGCGCCGCCTTCGTACATGAGGTCGGTGCCATCAAGGCGAAGGATAACAAGCCGATTTTCGTCCCCGAGCGCGAAAGCGACATGCAGGACAAGTTACTCAAGCTCAATGCAGGGGTTCTTCCCGACAAGAGTTTACTGAGCATCTACCGCCAAATTGTCAGCTGCTCTTTCTTTTTGGAAGGCGGCATGAAGGTGGGCTATCTGGGACCCGAGGGCACATGGAGCCACCAAGCCGCCCTCTCTCGCTTTGGGGAGAGTGTGGAGATGCGGCCCTACGCCAGTTTTGAAGATGCCTTTAATGCGGTGGAACGCGGGGAGGTGGATTATGGGGTCATCCCCATTGAAAACAGCACAGATGGCTCGGTCTCTCAAGCGATGGATTTGTTTGCACAAACCGATTTAGAAATCTGCGCCCAGCTGCACCTCAGCGTCCAAAACTGCCTCTTGGGCAATTTAAATCCCGCGGATATCCACACCATTTACTCCCACCCCCAAGTCTTGGGGCAATGCCGTGATTGGCTGCAAAAGCACTTCCCGATGGCGGCACAGGTTCCTGTTTCATCCACTGCTGTGGCCGCCCAAATGGCGCATAAGGAGGCCTCGATTGGCTCCGCCGCGCTGGGCAGCCGCATGACGGCCCAACTGCACCACTTGGAGCTTTTGGAGGAAAACGTGCAGGACAAGGCCAGCAACACCACGCGTTTTGTCGTCATCGGCAAGCAAGCGACAATTCCTTCGGATAAAGACCGCACGACACTCTGTTTCAGCGTTCCCCATACATCGGGCAGTTTGGTGGATGTGCTGGCGCACTTCAAGAAGCATGGGGTGAATATTTACTGCATCGGCTCGCGCCCAACGCGCGATACAGCATGGGAATACCTGTTCTATGTCGATGTCGCGGGGCATGCCCAAACATCCCCACTCAAGGAATGCATTGCCGACATGCGCAACAGCTGCCACATCTTTAAGGTGCTGGGCTCCTACCCCGAAAACTAAATCCTAAGGGAACGAACATGGCCTTCACCCACACGCAAGCTCTTTCCCTGCTACGACAGGCGCAACGCAACAAGCGCCTGCCCCATGCCCTGCTGCTGGCGGGGACGGAGGCGGCTGGCACGCACCAACTTGCCCTCAATATCGCGCAAGAGCTCAATGGCGGGCATGCCGAAAGCTTAGATGCGCTGCACCACCCCATGTGTCGCGTGATTCGTCCCGCGTCCAAAAGCCGCAGCATCCTCATCAGCAACATTCGCGAGATTGAGCCCTTCCTCGCCCTTCGCGCCGATGCAGGAGAGCATAAAATCATCATTATTCTGGAGGCTCACCGTATGAAGGAAGAGGCCGCCAACGCCTTTTTAAAGACGCTGGAAGAGCCGCCACCCGCCACCCTCATCATCCTGATTACCGAGCAACCCGACCACCTACTGCCCACCATTTTATCGCGCTGCATCCGCATGGATTTGCGCGCCATCAATCAAGAATTGGTGCTCACCCCCATCCAGCAGCAATTCCTCCCCATGCTGCAAGAGGCCTTGACGCAGCTGGGCAGCAATGTGGCCGCACTGGCCCTGCGCAGCGATTTTCAACAAATCCTCACCCGCAGCCGCGATACCATTACCAAACGCATCACCCTCGCGGTTAAGGAGGAGGCCAAATCCATCTCGGAAGGAACGGGCATCACCGACTGGGAAGCCCGCCAGAAGGACAGCACCGCCGCGCTGATTGAAACCGAGTACCTCAGCCAGCGCGAGGAGATGCTGGAGTTGCTGAGCATCTGCTTGGGTCAGGCTGTTTTAATCGCATCCCACGCGCCCGACGCCAAGGCGATTAGCCCCGAGATTGCAGGCATCGCCCAGCAGCAAACTGTCCCCCAACTCATCCAACGCATGCGAAGCGTTGATGCCTTGCGTCGCGACTTGCAATACAATATCAACGAGTCACTCGCCCTCGATGTCCGCATGATGGAAATCATCGGCAGTGCCACCCCTTAATTTACCATGAAAAGCATGACAGGATTTGGAGCCGCCAGTGCTCCTTTGGAATCAGGAAGCATTCGCGTCGAAATCAGCGGTGTGAATCGCAAGCAGGCAGAAATCAGCATCAGCATGCCCCGCACGTGGACCGAGTTTGAAACCGCCCTGCGCAGCATGGCCAGCCAAGCGGTCTCTCGCGGACGCGTTCAAATCAGCATCAGCAAAGAGCAAGGCGACAGCCCCACGACCGAGCTTGCCATCAATCGCGACAAGCTGACAGCACTGCAATCCCAATTGCCCGAACTGCAAGATAGCCTTGCGAAGGATGTCAGCATTTCGCTCGAAAGCCTGCTGCGCCTCGGTGTGTTGGAGGAGAGCCAAGCGGCGGAACAAAGCTTGGAATCCATCTGGCCCACGGTGCAATCCTGCGTCGCCGAAGCCCTTGCTCAATTTGCCACCATGCGCCAAGAGGAGGGCGACAACCTCAAATCCGACCTCCTTGCACGCATTGACACCATCCGTGCCTACAAGACCGCCCTTGCCGAACGCTCCCCCAGCATTGCCGCCCACTACCGTGAATCGCTGCTCAAGCGATTGGAACAAAGTGGTCTCCCCCTGCCCGAGGATGATGATCGCATCATCAAGGAGATTGCGCTCTTTGCCGACCGTTGCGACGTGAGCGAAGAGATGACGCGCCTCGACTCCCACCTCGACCAATTCTGCAAGATGTGCCAGAAGGATGAATCACTGGGTCGCGCCCTCGATTTCCTCTGCCAAGAGATTTTCCGCGAGCTCAACACGACGGGTTCGAAGGCCAATGACGCGGAACTGGCTCAAATCGTCGTCTCGGCCAAGACCGAGCTGGAAAAAATCCGTGAACAAGTTCAAAACGTCGAATAATTGAAATCATGTTAGGTTCCCTACTCATCGTATCAGGCCCCTCCGGTTCGGGCAAAACTACCCTCTGCCGACGCGCTGATGCCGCGGGGCTCTGCGCCTACTCCATCTCCTGCACCACGCGCAGCCCCCGAGCTGGGGAGGTGAATGGCAAGGATTACCACTTCCTCTCCCAAGAGGAGTTTAGCACCAAGGTCGCCCAAGGCGAGTTCTTGGAATACGCCACCGTGCATGGCAACAGCTACGGCACCCTCAAGGGGGATGTCATCGCCCTGTTAAAAGCGGGCAAGACCGTTGTGATGGACATTGATGTCCAAGGTGCTGCATCCATCCGCGACTGTGCCGATGCCACGATTCGCCAAGCCTATGCGGACTGCTACATCCACATTCCGCCCGTCGAGCTGGAAGCCCGCTTGCGCGGTCGCGAAACCGACAGTGAAGAGGTCATCACCCTGCGCCTCAAGAACGCTGCTGACGAGGATGCCCGCCAAGGCGAGTACCAATTTGTCTTAATCTCTGGCGACCGAGAGCACGACTACGCCGCCTTCACCGCCCTGTTGCAAGCCTTGAGCATGCGCAGCCAAGTTCAATAACGACATATGGACAAGATGAGCAAAGAGGAAGTAGCCCTGCGTTATTTCAGTGCGGGCTACAGCTGCGCGCAATCAGTCTTTGCCAGTTTTGCGCCAGAGCTCGGGCTTGATGAGAAGGTCGCGCTACGACTCTCCTCGGGCTTGGGTGCTGGCGTTGGCCGCATGAGAGAGGTCTGCGGTGCCTTCACGGGGCTAAGCCTCGTGCTGGGTTATTTCGAGGGGAATGAAGAGGGGGATGCCGACCAAAAGGAGCACATCTACGCCCTCGTTCAGGCAGAGGCCGCTCGCTTTCGGGCCGAATTTGGCAGCATCATTTGTCGGGAGCTGCTCGACCCTACCATCCTGAAAGACCAAAGCACGCGCCCACAGGCAAGAAGCACCCAGTACTACAACCAACGCCCCTGCCAAGCATGCGTTGCCTTTTGTGCCAAAGCCGCCAGTTCATTTCTTACTCGTGAGTAAAAAGCTTCCTACGGAAGCTTTTTTTGCGTTGTATCATCATTAATCTTTTGTTATGATACTTCGTAACTCTTATATTTATGAAAAATTTCACGACTTTTGCCCACACCTTCGCCCTTGCCATCGCCCTCAGTTTGCCCTCAAGCAGTTTAGCTGACAACAAATCACCAGATGCTGCCCCTGCCCCAGCCCCTGAACAGGCAGAAGCAAAGCCAGCAGCCGATGCAGCAGCCAAGCCAGACGCCAAAGATGCCGAAAAGAAGGAGGGAGAAAAGGAAGCCGCCCCTGCCGCACCTGTTGCGACCGAGCCTGCCGAACTGGATTCCACCGCTCAAAACCTCACCCTCAAGATTCGCGCCCAAATGGAGGAGATTGATAAACAATTCGCCCTCATCAAAGAACCGACTTCCATGCTCTCCAGCATGATTGAAAGTCGCAAAGAGCGCATTGAGCAATCCATCGTACGCATCAACGAAACAGCCCTTGAGCTCGCCGCCCTACAAGAGGAGTTTAACCAAACAAACACGGGTGCCTACAACTTCAAGTGCGAAACAGATCTTGACCGCTACAAATACACCCAAGATGGTCTTGCTGCTTACAAGAGCATGATGATGGATTTAAAAGACAGGAATTTCGCCCGCAAGGCGATGGGCATCAATAAATTTGCAGCATACCAAGAGACCTTCATGGGCATTGAAGGCTACGAAGATGCCTTCCGATTCTACGCCTTAAACGTCGAAGGCTTGCACAAAAAGTGGATGAAGGCCAAGGAGTCCGAAGAGAAGAAGCGTGAACGCTACGCTGACAAAAAGCGCGAACTTGCCGAAGAAGCAGATGAGCGTGACTTGGATCGATTGAGAAAAAAGGCGGAAGCTGCGGGCTACAACTTAGATGAAGACTGGTACAGCCCCGAGCCCAAAAACCTAGCCATGCTCGATGAAATGACCACCCGCTCCACCCGCGCGGTACGCGAAATTGAGCACCAACGCAAAGACAAAGTACAAAAGGGCACAGGCTCCGTCTCCCCCCTGATTGTCACCTTCTGGGCAAAGATGGATGAAGTCCGCAACCTGATGGTGTCCGGTGATTTGGAGGGGGCGAAAGATTTACTCTCCTCCGACCCCAGCTTCGACAATGTCCTTCGTCTGGATCGACGACTCTTCCCAGAAGAATACTGTGCCCCATTGCGCGAGGACTACCGCGATTTGGAAGATGCCATTCGTGACCGCGGCCGCGACAAGAAGCGATTGGAATACAAGTTGGAAAGCAAAACCAGCCAGCTTGAGCGCGAAGTGGATAACGCACAATCCCAAATCAGTGCCATTCTTGAAGAAATTGAAAAGGAACTCGCCCTCCAAAATGAAACGGATGCCGAGGAAGCCGTTCAGATGAGCGAAGCCGACCGAATCAAGGCCAGCAAAGAAGCCGATCAGGAAAACGTCGCCACGGATAAAGAAGTCAAAAAGTGATGGGTACCTTGCAAAAATCGCACGATTGGCTATCATTCTGGATTGTACTTTGATTCAGTGCTAATTTTGCAAGGTTCCCTGATAATGTCGCGCCTGCTGTCACTCCATGATTGACAGCGGTGCACTTCCCCTTTAAAATAGAGGCATGAAGAGTTCCCATCTCCTTCTTGCACTTTCTCTCTGCGCGCCCGCTTGGTCGCAGACAGAGGTGATTGCGCCAGAAATAGATTTAATCTTCGAGCGTTACTGCCAAATCGCCCAAAACGTACTACCCATTTTAAAAGGAGTGACGGATAAGGCAACGGCAGAGACCGCCGCACCCTTGCTCAAGCAGCAATTGGTACCCCTCTACCTGCTCAAAAAGGATTTTGCCAAGATTGGCACCCTACCAGCTGATAGCCAGCAGGCCATCAGCAACAAGTACGAGCAAAAGATGCGGGCATCTTGGGGCGATGTCTACGCCGAAATTTATCGTCTTCAAAAAGCACAGGCCTTTGCCAGCATCCCATTTGCTCAGCAGCTCCAAGCCTACTGCACCCTTCTCAATCAATAATGATCAAACCCACTATCCAGTTCGCGATTTTATCCACCCTTGCGCTCAGCATGCCCCACTTGCATGCAGCAACAGAGGCTGAAACCGCTGGAGCACAAGCCGCCTTAACGCAAACCAAACTGCCCCCAACCGAAGCCCATATCCGCTCCGGCATCATCCTGCTCAATGATTTAAATCAATGTCTTGCCGGCATTGACAGTCAGGAGAAGGCAAACAACGCGGTAGCAAAGGTACTGGAAATCCAGATGAAGCTCACCCAATGGGGTCAGGGATTTAACGCCCTGCCCACGGAAAATGCTGACATCATCGCCCAATACGACAAGTACTACTTGCCTATTATTGAGCAAATCAACGCCGCCTTGATGGTTCAGTCGCAACGCTTAAGCGCTGCGGCCTACTATCAATCATCCAGCCTAGGAGCGGCACTTATCAACTTGGTGGATGCCCTGAAGTGATGGCTTCGGCCGCCCCTACGGCACCACCCACCCCACATAAATATTCTCTTGAATCCTGAACAATTACAAGATCATCTGCTCGAATACCTGAGTGATGATACCTACACAGCCCAAGATGTCATCGGCATCGAACGCGGACTTAGCCTTGGCGTAAAAGACAGAAGCCGACTCAGAAACTGCTTGAAGCAGCTCGAAGCCAAAGGCACCATCGTCAAACTCAAACAGGCGCGCTACGCCCTGCGTGAGATGAAGCCCAAGAAGGAAGAACCACCCATCACGGGGCGCATCCGCCAACTACGCGGTGGGAAAACCCTCTTCATCCCCGCGACCAGTTGCGAGGATTACCTGCGCAAGCGACTCAATCGCGATGAAGCAAGGCTAGAATTCCTCATCAACCCCTTACGCCGCATGAGCGCCATGGATGGCGACCGCGTGCGCGTGCGCGTCAAGCTTGTCACCGCATCCAACTACCGTCGCCACCACAAGGGGCGCCCCAGCATCAACGAGATGAAGGTGGAGGTGAGCGTTGAAGAAATTTTAGAGCGTCGCAACCAACAATGGGTAGGCACCCTAGGTGTCAACAAGCGTTTTGGTTACGTCAAGGGTGATGGAATCACCAGCCCCGAGCACATTCTGCTCACCGAAGCCCCCGATGCCTCCGCCCTTGTCGGGATGAGCGTCGTGGTCGAGCCCCAATCCTACCCCAAGGGGCGGATGGAGGCCACGGGGCGCATTGTCGAAGTACTTGGTTGGCCAGAAGATGAAGGCGTTGATATGCAAGTCATCATCAAACGGCATAACTTGCACGACAGCTTCCCGCCCGAGGTGATAGCCGAAAGCAAACAGTTTACCGATGAAATCCCCGCAGAGGAATACGCCAAGCGCGAGGACTGGCGCCAAAAATGCGTCGTCACTATCGACCCAGAAACTGCACGCGACTTTGATGACGCCATCTCCGTACGCCGCCTCAAGCGCGGTTGGGAACTAGCCGTCCACATTGCCGATGCCAGCTACTTTGTCCGCCCTGGATCAGCCTTGGATAAGGAAGCAGAAATCCGTGGAAACTCCACCTACTTACCCGATCGGGTGCTGCCCATGCTGCCCCCAGTGCTCTGCGATAACCTCTGCTCCCTCAAGGAAGGCGTGGATCGCCTGACCCTGCTTTGCCTCATGCAAATCAATGAGTCGGGGCACGTCAGCAGCTTTGAAGTCAAGCGTTCCGTCATCCGCTCCTCCAAGCGCATGGTTTACAGCGAAGTGCTGGAGCTGATTGAAAAAGGCACAAGCACAGGCGATAAAGGCATCGACGCCATGTTGCGAGAGGCCTACATCCTCTCCAGCCTCATGCGCAAGGAACGCTTTGCCCATGGTTCCTTGGATTTGGATATGCCCGCCCTCCAAGTCATCTTGGATGATAAGGGCTCGCCCATTGACATTCAGATAGAAGAGAGTGACGACGCGCACCGCCTCATCGAAGAGTTCATGCTGGCCGCAAATGAATGCGTTGCCTGCACCCTGCGCGAGCACATGCTGCCAGCCCTCTACCGCGTGCATGAAACACCCGACATGAGTCGCCTGCACGAGTTTAGCAATCTAGTCAAGCAGTATGGCATCAAATGCGGGCTGCTCAACTCCTACGAAGAGCTCAACTGGGTGGTGGAACAAATCAAGGATTTGCCCGATGCAGCCATGCTCAAGGTCTCGCTACTGCGATCCTTGATGCGCGCGCGCTACTCGCCCCAGCCGCTGGGTCACTTTGGCTTGGCAAAGGGTGACTACTGCCACTTCACCAGCCCCATTCGTCGCTACGCCGACTTGATTGTCCACCGCAGCTTGCACCGCATGTGCGGGGATAAGGCGCGTTTGCTGCGCCCCCACTTCCTCAATGATGTGGCGGAACACGTATCGGAGACCGAGCGCATTTCCGCCACAGCCGAAAACGAGTCAAAAAAGCTCAAGCTGTTACAATTCCTCGACAAGCAATGTGATTTACCCGTCGAACTGCGTCGCCCATGGTCGGCCTACGTCTCGGCTGCCATCCCACGCGGCATTGCCATTGATGTACCTGCGCTGCAACTCAAAGGACTCATCGCCATTGATGACTTAAGCCAAAAGGGACGCTGGTATTTTGAAGGACACGCGCAGCGATGGAGCTCCACCCATGGAGAAAGCTACCGCGTCTCCGACAAAATTAAGGTCATCATTTCGCGCATTGACATGGAGAACCAGTTTGTCGATTTTTTACCTGCACCCCAGCAAGAACAAGGGCAGGAATACGAGCGAGCACCACGCCCCGCAACGCGCCACAACACAGCCAAACCCAAAGCGATCAACAAGCTTAAAGTAACAGCAAAGCCCAAGGCTGCGGCACCAAGCAAAGGCAAAACACGCCAAAAAGGTAGGCGTCATTAAGGGGACCTTGCAAAATTAGGCGTGATGAGTTTTGGATGCGAATTGGCGCCAATTTGCGACAAAAATCGCACGATTGGCTATCATTCTGGATTGTACTTTGATTCAGTGCTAATTTTGCAAGGTGCCCTTAAGCATCATCGCAGTTGCTAGAGGCCCCCTGAAGAGCATCGTGGATGGGCAAAAGCCCATTCCACGCGATGATTTGCCCTTTGACTTCATCTGCACTGCGGGGGCGATAATCAACACGGCCGCCAGCGGCCTCTAAAATGACTTGAGCGGCTGCAAAATCCCAAAGGGAAAGCGTGTGCTCGACGTAGGCATCCATACGCCCATGGGCGATATAGCAAAGCGACAGCGCGGCCGAGCCGAGAATGCGCATCTTGCAGACTTGGGCAGAGATGCGGGCAAAACGCTCCATCCCCTTCTGCCCCGATTGGTCATGGCGACCATGCCCGACAAAAACAACCGCGCGTGACATGTCGCGTCGGGGGGATGCATGAATCACCTTCCCATTGCAGGTGGCTGCCCCACCAACAATGGCTTGATAGCATTCTCCTTGCATGGGGTCATAGACACAGCCAAGCACCAGTTCCCCCTCTACTCGCAGAGCGATGGCTACGCAGAAGATGGGGATGCCATAAAAGAAATTGACCGTCCCATCAATGGGATCGACAATCCATTGCGCTTGGCAATCAGCCGCGCCACAGTTACCCTCCTCCCCAAGGAAGGAGTCCTGTGGATAAGCCGATAACAAATCATCGGCAATCATGGCTTGGGTTTCCTTATCAAGGCGTAATTTGATGTCATGCGCCAAGCGCTCATCCACCAAGTGCACGTCCTGCTCAAATTGTTCACGCAGGAAGGCACCCGCGCGGCGAGCAGCGGCCTCGGCAATTTGCATGCGCTGGCTAAGTTCTTCGGGGCTCATTTCTAGGCAGCCTCCTTCTTCGCTTTTTCCTCGGCCTTGCGCTTGGCGGCATCAGACACAAGGATTCGACGCGACTCGGCATGAATTTGCTTGGCCATCAAGATGGGGAATTGACGCAGCATCTTTTGCAAGTCTTCATCATCCTTCATCTCCTCTGTTGGTGAATCATAGCCCACCCAAACAAAAACGGTAACACCCCTTCGATTGGTCACCACGCACCATTGCCCAGCACCATCGGGCAGGCTTTCGTTCAAATAATTGGGCTGCCCCTCCTGATAATGAAAAGGGGACAGCGTGGAGACGATGCGCGATGACTCACGTCGAATCAACTCAGGACTCTCCTTCGTCTCGTGACTGTAGAGCAAATGGCGTTTTTGGGAATAAATAGCCTCTAAAAAATTCAGCTCATGGTCTATTCCGTGGTGCAAGATGCAGTAGTAGAGCCGTGCCAAGTTTCTCAAACTGATATCAACGCGCCCCGTAAATAAGTCCTGCTCATGCTGTGCATCAGGCAATTGAGGCATGAGTTCTAGCCCCTGCATGAAGCGGTGCAGCTCGGGATACTCAATTTTTCTAGCGGTCACCTCGGCATTGTCAGAGACGATGGGCACAGCCCCCTTGTCGCTCTGCGTGGCAGCACAAAAAATAAATGGCGCTAAACAGCGCCCCGCCTTGACGCTTTTGTCCCACCGATTCTGCAGGTCACTCGCGTCTCGACCAGCGGTGTAAGCGAGCACATCCCCCTTGCTGTTGAGGCGAGAATCCAAGACGAGCACCACACATTGCAAACCTGCCGCCAGCCCATCACGCTGCCTTGTGGGCATCTTCTTGGGTCGTTCCATCTTGACCCACGATGACCAAATGCGATCACAGGAATCGGGGTCAACAAAGTCCAACCAACGGTCTTCCACCTTGGCATCACCCTCGATAAAGGCGAGGCAACGCTCGGCGGCCAGCTCGGTGAAATCTTGAATTTGCTTGTTGATTTTGGTAACCACCGCAATACTGGATGTCTTATCACCCAAATTGACATCAAGCTGAGCCAAATCATGATTCACCGCCATCAGTGGGTAGGTGTTGGTGCAAGACTCAACCTGACTGATATTCAAGTTAATGGGCTGTCCTTTGACCAGCTCGGCCGTTTGTTCACTAAGCATCTCGGCCTCGACCATGCGGTCAAGGGTCTCATTGCGAACCTTGATGGCGCTGCTCATACTGCGAACGGGGTTAAAGATGGATGGACCACGAACCAAACCAATTAAGGTCGCCGACTCATTCAAGTCCAAATCCTTCACCGGTTTGGAGAAGTAATGCGCAGCCGCATCCCCCAAGCCATAGCAATTTTCGCCAAAGTAAATGCGATTGAGGTATTGAGTCAGAATGAACTCCTTGCTGTACTTCGATTCGACAAGGTAGGTCAAGACAATCTCCAAGGCTTTACGGTCAAGCGATTTGTCGCGCAACTCGAACACATTGCGCGTGAGCTGCATGCTGATAGTCGAAGCACCTTGCGCATATCGCATGCTGCGCACATTGCGCAGGGCAGAACGGACGATGGACAGGTACTGAACGCCACCGTGGTCAAAGAAATGCTCATCCTCACGCGCCAAAAGCGCATTGATGAGATGGGGCGGCAAATCCTCGTAGCGCACCTGACGATGGGCTTCCCCGCTCAAGGTGCTCATCACCACATTATTGCAGTCGTAGAGCATACTTTCCTCCCCCTGCTGCTGGACGAGATTGAGGTCGTAACGCTCCGCTCGCCAAAAGAGGGAAATACCGTAGGCGCACACAACTGTCGTCGCGCAGCTTAAGGTCAAGACCACGACCAAGATAGCAAAACGCAGCTTCTTGGGGATTCGCAGAATCGACTTGGGGCGATTTCTCTCTTGACCAGCAAACATCCTTAACTAGCAGGTACAGGCTCCGCTGGCTCAAGCGGTGCAGCGACCTTGGCTGCATCCTTGGCCTCGGCTGCAATATCCAACATGAATTTGCTCAACTTGCCCGTTGGCGTCCAATCGGGGAACTCCTTCTTCAAGCTCTGGCGGTAAATCTCGGCCTCGCCATTTTTACCCGCCTCTTTGAGGGCGACAGCAATTTTATACAAGGCGATAGGCTTCATATTCTTATCACTGACAATATTGGCTGTTCGTCCGTAGTATTTGGCAGCTTCGGTAAAGTCATACTTGGCATAGCAAGCATCACCCAAGGTCAGGAAGATTGAAGACTTAAGTGGTCCATCAACGCCCATTTCAATGGCTTGCTCGGCAAGGGCAATCGCCTCATCGCTACGTTTGAGACCAATGAGAATCTGCGCTTCATCGCGCATCCCCTCCGCCTTGCGATAGGGCAAGCTCTCCATCTCCACATAGTGGCGGGCAGGATCTAAGCCATCTTTGTAGAGTCCCAATTCTAAGCGGGTTCTCGCCAAGGTCTTCCAGACGATAGGCTCAACCTTGGGGCGTTGCAGAACCTGACCATCGGGGGCGGTGTAGCTCTCTGTCTCTTTTTCCTGTTGAAGGGAAGCGGTCAAGTAGCTGTTGGCCTTCAAGTATTCCTTATTCTGATAATTCATCCAACCGCACCAGCGGAAGATGGCCGCGGGCAAATCACCATAGGCCTTTGCATTGGATTTTTTGAGTTCTTCCAAGGCTGCCTCTAACTCGGCATGTTGTTGCAGCTTGAAATAGCACTGCACCAAATTGAAATCAACGGTCGACTTGTATCGCTTCTCATCCAGACGACGCGCTTCAATGAAGTGCGCGATTGACTCCTCTGGCTTGTCTTGGTAGAAGGCGCGCGCCAAGTTAAAATGAGCCTCGGCCAAGGCACTTGATTTAACCTTGGGGCAATTTTGAATCAGACCTTGGTAATAGCTAATCATTTGGCTATCACGCTTGGCGTCCGAACAGGCTTGGGCGGCAGCTTGCCAGCTCAAAGCCGCAAAATCGGAATCGGGGAAGCGTTTGATGACCTCATCATAATCCTTGAGCCCCTCATTCAACTTGCCAATCTTAATCAGGCATGCTGCACGCAGAACGAGCGCATTGGGCAGTTTTTCGTGCTCGGGATAAGATTCGATAAACTGCTTGAGTATCGTCACCGGATCCATACCACCGCCATTGGTCGCCTTGGATGCGCACCACGCCTGATGAAACTGTGCATTGGGGCGGATATCCTGCGGGAGGTTATCCAGATTGAGCGCGGCAAACTGGCGTGCGGCCTCATCGACATTGCTCGCCATCAAATGATCAGCATAGAGGAAGCGAACCACATCATTGAGCGCATTCTGCGCGGTCTCTGGGCGATTGGTGTAGTTTTTGAGATAATTTTCAGCTAAGGCAAAGACCTGACCATTCTTGGCGAGTTGCGCAGCCACAATGCGGCGATAGCCCGCTTCGGCCGCGCGAGCTGGGTCGGGTGCAGCCTTTTCAGCCGTTTCAAAATAATAGGCCGCCTCATCAAAATGCTTAAGCTCCAAAAGGGCTTGGCCGATAATCAAGTCGCGTGCCGCCACCTGTGCAGGGTCCGCAATAGGGGCTAAGCCACCAGCAACCAGAGAGACCAACTGCTTATAATCCTTGTTGCGATACAGCGTGGCAATCTGTTCAAACTGGGCCTCACCTCGATAGATGTCCATCCCCTGAATCGTTGACAGGGAGGCGTAGTGAGACTTCGCCTCGGCCGATTTCCCTAAAATTGTTGCCAGTCGAGCTGCCTGAAGAGTTGCGTTACCCAAGAGCGAGCTGGGCAAGTTGGGCATTTGCAACAGGCGGACAAAGAGGGCGTAGGCATCCTCATTCAAATTCAACTGTGTCTTGAGCTGCGCCAGGGAAAAGATGGCGGAAGAAAGCAAGTTGGCATCAAGATTGGGCATGCCGATAAGGTGCTCATAAATGGGCATTGCCTCCTGCAACTTATTTTGTTGTTGCAAGGATTTGGCCAAACGGAAGCGAGCGTCGTTGCCCAGCTGTGCGCGCTGCGTCTGCTGCACGACGATTTGAAAGTAGCCCGCAGCCACATCCCACGATTGGTTGGCCGCTGCTTGCGTGCCCAATTTGTAGGCGGCGGCGGCAGCGTACTCTCCCTGAGTCGTATTCGCCAGATTGGCGAGCAGCTGGTTAGCTTGGGCGATATTGCCCGACTCCATCACACAGGCCGCTTGCAGGTAGAGCGCACGAGGAAGATAAGTTGAGCGGGGATACTTCTTAGAAAAGGTGGAAAAGAGCTGTGCTGCGCGCGAAAGAATCATCGCCTTATCCTGCGGAGTCGTGCTAGCATCGAGCGCTTGATTGTAGAGTTGCTCCGCAATGGCGAGGCTATCGCGCTCCTGATTAGCATGCAAAAAGCCCTGCTCCGTCTGCGCGGAGACAAGGGTAACGCTCGGCACGAGCAGCAAGAGACTTAAAGTGGGATTGAGCTTCATTCAGATTTCTCCTTAGGCATTTGTTTTGAGAAAGAGATATTCCACACACCCGCCTCGGAGCAGGTGGAAATAACATCGGCAATTTTTTGCCAGCGCGCTTCGGCATCACCTCGGATGCGGACAGGCTGGTTGGGGTTGACAGCGACCATGCGCTCCATCATCTTCTTCAAATCCTCACGCGTAAAGATTTCTCGGTCGATGGTGATGAGCAAGTCCTCATTCTCCTCGCGGACGTTGATGATGATTTCATCAATGGCGCGGGATGTCTCCTCCGTCGTCTTGGGAGCCGTTGGCACCTTGACCTTGAGGTCCTGCTCGTTCATGATGAACTTTTGAGTAACCACAAAGAAAATGAGCAGCAGGAAGACCACATCCAGCATCGGGGCGAGCTGAAAGCCAGTATCCGTCTTGATTTTGTGATTAAACTTCATAAGCGTAGCAGCTTCAAAACTTATTCTCCAATCAATTCTTCGGACGTGAAGCCACGGTTGACAGAGTTGCCAAGGCGTTGCTCGCGATCAAGCTGCACAGCGATGATGGACAAAACGTGAGTTGTAGCCACCTCCATGTCCGTGATGCTCTTCTGGATGCGATTGCGGAAGTAGTAATAGGCCGCCATGCTGGGAATAGCCAAGACCAAGCCACAGGCGGTGGTGATGAGGGCCTCGGAGATACCGCTCGCCATCTTCATTTGCTTGACCCCCTCAAAATTCCCATCGGCCATCTCGACAAATGTCGTCATCATCCCCACCACAGTACCCAGCAAACCAATCATGGGCGCAATGGCAGCAATGTCAGCTAACCAAGAGATTTGACGATTGAGGTTCATACTCTGACGAGAGCCTTCAGCCATCGCCACCTCGCGAACCTCCGACATCGGGGCATGGGGATTGCGTTGCAGGAACATGACCACAACGTGCACAATTTTGGCGAAGTTGGAACCATCGTAGGAACAGGCGGCCATCAGACCCACATAATCCTTCTTGCGGATGAAGACCTCCACCGCCGTGACCATATTTTCAGGCAAAACCGCACCGCGTCGCGTCGTCCAAAGACAGGTAAAAACTACCACGGCAGATATGAAAGACAGCACGAGCAGAGGCCACATCAAGAGCCCCCCCTTGCTAAAGAGTTCCATAGGGTTCCAATTCGTGCCGGTCGCGGCAAGACTCATCATGGATGATTGAAAAAACATAGCTAGCATACTTACTGCTAAAACTATCACAAGATGAAGAGGAATTCAAGCCAGCAAGCCGTATGTGGAGGCACTTTTTCACAAAAACGAGGCAAAAAGCCAAAAAAGACAACTTTTCTGGTCTCATTCGGAAGCTATCCTTATCAAACAGCCCTGTGTCAAGGGGACCTCTAGCAATTAGGCATCGCGAATTTAGGAAGAAAATCGTGTGGGGAATTGTGGTACAAGAGGCGCAAATAAGGAAGAAAATCGTGTGGGGAATTGTGGTACAAGAGGCGCAAATATGAAATATTTGCGACGCGAACGCTACAATTTTACACCGATTTGCGACTAAAGTCGCATGATTAACGGTGACAGCAGTTTAGACTTAGCTCAAATACCAATTGCTAGAGGTTCCCTCAAGATTCCCTCAATGATTTCCCACAGATGCAAAGCCACTTACCATTATCATGGAGGTGAAGCTCAATCTGACGGAAGCCCGCTTGGGTAAAAAGCTCGACCAATTGCTCGGGTGTGTGCATGGTGGCCTGAAGGGCAGCCATCACCTCGCGATTAGATTCGGTGTCTGGGTGGTAGTCCTCATTAAAGACCATGAAGGTGCCGCCTTCGCGAAGGAGTTCTCGGATATTCGTGAAGCATTGAAGGATGTTCGGCCAGTAGTAAATGGTTTCAAAAGCGGTGATGATGTCAAAACTTTGGGGTGCAAAGGGCAAAGCATCCGCACTACCTGCCATCACATCCACACGACCAGCGGCAATGGCCTCCGCGTTCGTCTCCTTAGATTTTTTAACACTGGCTGTGGAGTAATCAATCCCCTGCACATGCGCCTGTGACATCTGTACCATGTTCTGAATATTCCTACCGCCCCCACAGCCAACATCCAGAATGTCACGCGTGACACTAAAATCAAGATACCCGAGTGCCCACAAAGCCATCTCATTATGGCGGCTATTCATCCGTTCCAACATCGCATTCCCCGCCTCAGTCTCCTGAGGCTTACCAGCATTCATGGTCATCTCACTAATCATGCCGCAACTATAACATAGCAGCAGGAGATAGCTCAATAAAATAATCCCTATCGGGATATTTCATCTTGCCATCATCTTATCTTCTGCTATGATTAACCTTGATGACTCCTGCAGAAATAGGACAATTGATTAGAGCTGAACGCAAAAGGCAGCAATTCACCCAACGTGAACTTGCCGGATTATGCGGTGTAGGGCTGCGCTTTGTCGTTGAGTTGGAGGCGGGTAAAACAACCGCTCAAATAGGAAAAACCCTCCATATCTTACAGATGTTAGGTTTAAAAATCACCATCGCACCTAAATACATGTCATGAATAATAAGCAGTTGTCAGTTATAATCAATGGTGAAGTCATTGGCTTTGCAATACAAGATAGAGATGGCGACATTACCTTCTACTACAAAGAAGGAGCATCGAGAGCCTTATCCCTTAGCTTACCGATTACGGCTGATAAAAAACGCTATAAACGCAAAGCTTGTCGTGGCTACTTTGACGGTCTTTTACCAGAGGGTGTCCATGTGCGAGAGGCGATTGCGCGCCGCTATGGAATTAGCGCTAACAACAATTTTAGCATTCTGCGGGCTATTGGAGAGGACTGTGCTGGTGCCGTCTCTTTTCACCAAGCTGATTACGAAACTCTTGAAACCAGTATTAATCCTACAATACTTGCTGGCGATGCCCTCTCTGACGATGAGCTTGAAAAACTGCTATCGGAATTACCTAGCAAGCCTCTAGCCACAGGTCTTGATGGTAACGTTCGTTTGTCACTGGCTGGTGCACAGGATAAAACAGCCCTACTGTTCATTGGAGACAAAGCGCACAAACCCTCTCAGGGTGTACCATCCACCCATATCCTCAAGCCCAATATAGCCTCCTTCGAGGAGACTGTGGCTAACGAATACATATGCCTACAAACGGCAGAGAGAATGGGTATCAAGGTGCCGCGGGTTGATATGAAGACGGTGGGTGATACTCCCTATTTTCGTATTCAACGATATGACAGGTCGTATTCAGATAATCAAGTTCAACGCGTTCACCAAGAGGATTTTTGCCAAGCCCTGAATATTCAATGTGTTCGTAAATATGAAAAAGATGGTGGCCCTAGTTTTAAGCAATGCTTTGAGCTTTTAGCGCATTGCGATAGCCCGCTTACAGCCAAACTGGAGTTGATAAATCGTGTAATTTTCAACTACCTCATTGGGAATAATGATGCGCACGGCAAGAATTTTTCTTTCCTGTACAAGCAAGCAAAAAGCATCGAGTTGTCCCCTGCCTACGACATCTTATGCACACAAGTTTATCCTGGAATTAGCACAGAAATGGCCATGCGCATTGGCAAACAATATATGCATGCTCAAGTTAGATTGAAGGACTGGCAACTCTTCGCTAAGGATTGCCATATTGAGTTTCATTTGCTGAAAACTACTATTTTGTCGCAAGCCGAACAATTACCAGAAACACTACAAAATGTGATTGAAAGCTTTGATAATCGTATCGGCAAAAAAATTCTGGATATCGTGCACCAAAACATCAAATTAGTGAAAAATGAGCTAAAATGAGCATTTTTTCAATTTTTTATTAAAATTAGGAATTAAACTCTTCTTAATTAATAGACTTACCAACGTGCCCGAGCGGGAACTTTTCGTGTTTTTTTGCCACTTTTTTGACAAATTTTCCCTATCGGGAATATTTATTAGAATCTTGTAAAACCTGAGGAAATATGCTAAGCTATTCCCAGCAAAACAAGAATAAGACTTATGCTTCAAAACGAGTTCATCTGCATTGATATTCAAAAGGCTGGTAATCGCCTTGCCTCCGTCACGATTCAGGATAAAATCAATGGTCGCACTTACGACCTTGGTACTGACATCTTTTCCCTCCAAATCCGTGAGGAGGAAATCAATGAGACTTGCTCCTTCAAGATTTTTAAGGATAGCTGCTACAAGCTTGCCGCTAACGAACTGCGCTGTGGCGATTTGCTTACCAGCGAGATTGAAGCCAAGCCTACTGCAACCTGCCTTGCCGAACGTCGCGCGGGGCAACGTGTGACGGCATCCTTCTCCACAGGGACGGATGGCAACATCATCAGCTGGTGGGCTGAATTGCGCGAAGGTGCCCCCTACCTGCGCGTGGGGCTTGACATCTTCCCCGGTCAGTTCTCCATGCCTGCTCGTCGCATCAGCTTGCTGAACATTGCCACCGACCAAGCCCGTGTGGAGGGCAGCGTGCAAGGTGCGCCCATCGTGGCGGCAGGCAATCGCCTCTTTGCTGGGCTGGAGCACCCCTGCTCTACCAACTCCGCCACAGAGCAAGGCTTTGATTGCGCCATTGAGCTCAAGACCGACTTGCCCCGTCGCGCCACATCCAGCTTCTCGGCCGTGCTGGGCTTCTGCAACCCAACGCAATTGCGTCGCAGCTTCCAAATCGACTACCTCAACGAGGTGCGCGCCAGACCATACGCCCCCTTCCTCAATTATAATACTTGGTACGACATCGGCTACTTCACCCGCTATGATGAGAAGCAAGCGATGGAGACCGTCAAGCTCTTCGGTGAAGAGTTGGTGGAAAAGCGCGGAGCCGTGCTCGATTCCTTCATGATGGATGACGGCTGGGACAAGGTGGAAACGCTGTGGCAGTTCCACGAGGGGCTGCCCGAAGAATTCCGCAATGTGGATGCGCTGACCCGCAAGTTCAATTCCTCCATCGGCATGTGGTTGTCCGCTTGGGGTGGCTACGGTGAACCCAAGGAGCTGCGCCTGAAGGCTGCCGATGGTGCTTATGAGACCAATGAGCGCGGCTTCGCCCTCTCAGGCCCCAAGTACTACGAATGCTTCCGCGACATCTGCCTGCGCATGATTCGCGATAACGGCTGCAAGCACTTTAAGTTTGATGGCACCTCCAACCAAGCCCAACCTGCGGCTGGTTCTCAATTTGGCTCGGACTTCGAGGCGATTATCGCCCTGATTGCCGAACTGCGCACGGAACAACCCGAGCTCTACGTCAACCTGACGACGGGCACATGGGCCTCGCCCTTCTGGTTTGGCATTGCCGACTCCATCTGGCGCGGTGCTTGGGATCACGACTTCTGTGGCGAAGGCAGCAAACGCCAGCAATGGATTACTTACCGCGATACCATCATCTTTGAAAACAACGCCAAGATTTCCCCCCTCTTCCCCATCAACTCGCTGATGACGCACGGGGTCATTTACAACAAGAGCGCCCACGACCTCACCACGACAGAAGGCAACGACCTTGCCGATGAAATCTGGAGCGGCTTCGGTCTCGGCTCCCAAATGCAGGAGCTCTACATCACCCCATCCATGATGAAGCCCGAGGAATGGGACAGCCTTGCTGCTGCCGCCAAGTGGGCACGCGCCCATGGTGACGTGATGGTTGATACCCACTGGGTCGGTGGCAACCCAGTTGAACTGGGCATCTACGGCTGGGCAAGCTGGAACATGGACAAGGCCGTCCTCACCCTGCGCAACCCATCCAGCAAGGAACAAACTTATAGCTTTGATGCCGCAGCCGTCTTTGAATTACCACTCGGTGCCCCAACGAAGTACGCCATCAGCTCCCCCAAGGGCGACAAGCTGCCCGTGGCAAGCATCGAAGCGGGCAAGCCCTGCACCCTCACCCTCAAACCCTTTGAAGTGCTAGTCATCGACGCAGCACCACTGAACAACTAAACACCCCATCACAAGAATATGCCTGACGCACGATTTGGTCCCATGCCCGGTTTCCGCGACTTTGCCCCTGCAGAGTGCGCGCTTCGCAACTACCTCTTCTCGACCTGGAAGCGCGTGGCGCATCGCTACGGCTTTGTGGAGTGGGAGGCCCCCACGCTGGAGCAGACCGACCTCTACCTCAAAAAGACAGGGGGCGAGCTGCCCACCCAACTCTTCCGCTTCGTTGACCAAGGGGAACGCGACATCACCCTGCGCCCCGAGTTGACCGCATCCCTCGGACGCATTGCCGCCGCCTACCAACGCGAGTACACCAAGCCCCTCAAGTGGTTTGAAATCGGCTCCTGCTTCCGCTACGAAAAACCCCAAAAGGGTCGTCTGCGTGAGTTTGTGCAGTTCAATGCCGACATCCTTGGTGAAAGCGGTGAGCTGGCCGATGCCGAATTGATTTCCCTCGCCATCGACTGCATGCGCGAATTTGGCTTCACAAGCGACGACTTCATCGTCCGCGTCAGCGACCGCGAAGTTTGGATTAACTACGCCACCTCCAAGGGCATCAGCGAAGAGCAAATCCCCGACTTTTTGGCCATCGTTGACAAGTTTGAACGCGACCGCCCCGAAGCCTGCCAAGAAAAGCTAGATGCCTTCGGCATGCAACGCTCCGAGCTAGTCGAATTCATCGCCAACCCTCCCGCGAACTGCTCCCCACGCTACGACATCGTACTGGGTGAGTTGGAAGCCCGCGGTCTGGCGGATTACGTCAAGCTTGACCTCTCCGTTGTTCGTGGCTTAGCTTACTACACCGGTCTCGTGTTCGAAATCTTTGACAAGGGTCACAGCCTGCGAGCCATCGCCGGTGGTGGTCGCTACGATGGACTGGTCGATACCCTGTCCAACCACGCAGTTGACATGCCCGCCACCGGTTTTGCCATGGGTGATGCCGTCATCGCCCACCTGATTGAGGCCTGCCCAGCCGCCCGCGAACTGCGCGATGCCGCCACCAAGCCCAACGCCTGTGATGTCTGCCTTGTCTTAGCTGCACCCGAAATGCGCCCTCAACTCCTCGCCCTCGCCTCCGCCCTGCGCGACGCGGGTGTCCGTGTTGATGTCCCCCTCGCCCCCGCCAAGATGAACAACCAGCTCAAGCGCGCCGAAAAGATGGGCGCCAGCTACGCCCTCATCATCGGCAGCGAATACCCCGACATGTCCCTCAAAAAGCTCGCCACCCGCGAGTCCTTCACTGTTGACATGGAAAGCCTTTGGGAAGAACTACTGTAAAAAAGGCTCCGCCTTTTTTACAGTAGTTCTTCCAATGGGGAATTGGGAATTGGGAATTGGGAATTGAAATAGAGCGCCCTTACGGGCGGGTAAGCTAAGCAAATGCGACGTTTCTAAATTTGTGGCTAACGTAATTAAAGAGAAAAGCTTTAGTTTTGCAATTCGCATTGTGAAGCTTTACCGGTATTTGAGTGAAGAGAAGAAAGAATTTGTCCTCTCCAAACAATTACTACGAAGTGGAACAAGCATTGGCGCTAACGTCGTCGAAGCTATTGAAGGCGTTAGCCGCAAAGACTTTCAAGCTAAAATGTACATCGCGCTCAAAGAATGCGCTGAAACGCTCTATTGGTTAGAATTACTTGAACAAACGGCTTACCTAACACATTCCGAATACAAGTCAATTGCAAATGATTGCGCCGAACTTAAAAGAATTTTATCGAGCATCACCAAGTCAACGAAGGAAAACTAAACCCTCAGAACTTGCTTTGCTCCCCATCATCGGGCGATAGCCCGCTAATTTTTAATTCCCAATTCCCCATTCCCCATTCCTAATTGGAGCGCAGCGACTCAGTTCCCCATTCCCCTTGGTGCGAGCGTCGCTGTTCTCAATCCCAATTTTTCAAACTGTACGCTTGAACTATCCTGCCGCTATGCTACAATAAGAAGCACCCAAAAGCCCCCTTTAATCTTATGGCATCTCAACTTGACCAACTGAAACAGGTAACGACTGTTGTTGCTGATACAGGCAACTTCCGTCAAATGGAAGAATTTTCTCCCTATGACGCTACGACCAACCCTTCGCTCATTCTTGCGGCCTCGGAAAACCCTGAGTACCGCCCGCTGATTGAGGCGGCTATTGCACCCTTCCGCACATCTGCATTGACGGGCACGGCCCTGAGCGATGCGATGATGGATGCTGTCATTGTTGCCTTTGGTTTGGAAATCCTCAAGCGCGTGCCCGGTCGCGTTTCCAGCGAGGTGGATGCCCGACTCTCCTTTGATACGGAAGGCACCATCAAAAAAGCCCATGAAATCATGGCTCTCTATGAAGCCGCTGGTATCGCCAAAGACCGCGTGCTCATTAAAATTGCTGCTACTTGGGAGGGCATTCAAGCCGCCCGTGCGTTGGAGAAGGAAGGCATTCACTGCAACCTGACCCTACTCTTCAGCATGATTCAAGCGGTCGCTTGCGCCGAAGCTGGCGTGCGCCTCATCTCCCCCTTCGTCGGCCGCATCCTCGACTGGTTTGTCGCGAGCACAGGGCAAAGCTACACGGCCGAGACCGACCCCGGTGTCCTTTCTGTCAGTGCCATTTACAACTACTACAAGAAGTTTGATTACCCTGTGCAAATCATGGGTGCCTCCTTCCGCAACAAGGGCGAAGTGCTCGCCTTGGCGGGTTGTGATTTGCTGACCATCTCCCCCAATCTTTTGGCAGAACTCGCTGCAAGCGACGAAGCTGTTGAGACCAAGTTGAAAGTCGAAGACGCGAAAGCCTGCGACATGGAACGCATCCCTGCCGATGAAAAGAGCTTCCGATTCCTCTTTAACGAAGATGCCATGGCCACCGAAAAGACGGCCGAAGGCATCCGCAAATTCTCCGCTGACATCCGCAAGCTCGAAGCCTTGCTCGTCAGCATGCTCTAAACCCAACACCACGCCAGAAACTCTCTATGAATATTCTCGTTACTGGTGGAGCCGGCTACATCGGCTCCCATACCGTTCGTCAACTCGTTGCCCAAGGTCACCAAGTCACCGTACTTGATGCCCTGCAAAATGGACATGCGCAAGCCATCGTCGACCCCGAAGTCAAGCTCGTCAAGGGCGACTTGGGTGACCCCACCGTCGTCTACCCCCTCTTGATGAATGGCAAGTTTGATGCCGTTGTTCACTTTGCCGCCTACATTGAAGTGGGTGAATCGGTTGGTGACCCGCTCAAGTACTACGAAAACAACATCGCCCGCCCGCTGACCCTGCTGCGTGCGATGCTGCTGGCAGGCACGAAGAAGTTTGTCTTCTCCTCCACCTGCGCAACCTACGGTGTACCTACGCAAATTCCCATCCCCGAGACCGAGAAGCAAGACCCCATCAACCCCTACGGCAGCTCCAAGTTTATGCTGGAGCGCGTCTGCAAGGACTGCGACCGCGCCTATGGTCTCAAGAGCGTCTTCCTGCGCTACTTCAACGCATCGGGCTCCTCGGACGACGGTGTGATTGGTGAAGACCACAGCCCAGAGACCCACCTCATCCCCATCATCTTACAAGCCATCAAGGGGATGCGCCCATCCCTCACCGTCTTTGGTACCGACTACGACACGCCCGATGGAACCTGCATCCGCGACTACATCCACGTTGATGACCTTGCCGATGCCCACCTTCGTGCGGTTGACTACCTGATGAAGGGTGGTGAAACCAACTGGTTCAACCTCGGCACAGGCAAAGGACTTTCCGTCAAGGAAATCATCGACGCCGCCGAAAAGGTCACGGGCAAAAAGTGCCCAGTCGTCTATGGCGACCGTCGCGAAGGCGACCCCCCTCGCCTCATCGCCGACTCCCGCAAGGCAGCGGAAGTCCTCGGCTGGATTCCCATGCATCAAGACGCCTACCACATCGTCGAAACCGCGTGGAAGTGGTTCGACGGTCCCCGTGGAGGGCATTACTAAGAGACATTACCCATTTCAAGCCTGAGCAAGTCATTTTGCTCAGGCTTTTTTGTGCTATGGGGCAAAAGTTGCCGCTATACTTACAGCTTTCAGCTTTTTTCACCCAAAGTTACAGTTATACCTGTAACTTTTATATTTTTTTACAATAAGTTGAATTCATGATTGTAACTTTGACAGATTTCATATAAAGGGCACCTTGCAAAATTAGCACTGAATCAAAATTGTATCCGAGTTCACTGCCAATCGTGCGATTTTTGCAAGGCGCACTTTAAAGACTAAAGTCGTCTTGTCGCTGCTTGGCTTCAAACTTTTGGCGCAGGTAATCCATGCGCTCTTTGATGCGCAGCTCCAGCCCATTGCTGGTGGGGGTGTAGTAGATGCGACCTTCGGGCAAGTAGGCTTGGGCGACGACGTGCTCATCGTAATCGTGGGCGTACTTGTACTGGGTATCCGCTTCGGCAACGCCCCGAAGTTGCGCCAGTTTTTTGCGGGTGGGGGTCGCCAAGTGGTCGGGGACTGGTAGGGTTTTGCCCTCCATCACATCCTTGATGGCGGCATTGATGCCCATGTAGGCGGCATTGCTCTTGGGTGCGGTGGCAATGTAAACCGTGGCATGGGCAAGGGGGATGCGGGCTTCGGGCATGCCGAGCATCTCCGCCGCTTGGGCGGCATCCATCGCGACACGCAGGGCGTGGGAATCAGCTAACCCCACGTCTTCGCTGGCGCAAATGACCAAGCGACGCGCAATGAAGCGGATATCCTCCCCCGCCTGCAACATGTAAGCAAGCCAGTAGAGAGCCGCATCGGGGTCACTGCCACGCATGGATTTGATGAAGGCGGAAATGGTGTCGTAATGACCATCCCCATCACGGTCGTAGCGGATGGCCTTGCGTTGGATGGATTCCTCGGCCACGGCAAGACTGACGTGAACCACGCCCTCCGCATTGGGAGGGGTGGAGAGGACGGCCACCTCCAAAGCCGTCAGTGCCTTGCGGGCATCACCATCGGATTTTAAGGCGAGGTGTTGCAAGGCATCCTCATCCATGGCAATCTTCATCCATCCGAGACCTCTCTCCTTATCTTCACAGGCGCGGGTGAGCAAATCAGCAATATCTTGCTGCGACACCTCCTCCAAGGGGAAGACTTGGGAGCGCGAGAGCATCGCGGAGTTGATGGCAAAGAAGGGGTTGGACGTGGTCGCCCCGATGAAGCGCACCGTCCCCTTTTCAATATGGGGTAGCAGCACATCTTGCTGTGCCTTGTTAAACCGGTGAATCTCATCCACGAAGAGGATGGTCTTTTGACCGTGCAAGCTCATGCGCGTGCGAGCCTCGGCAATTTTGGCGCGAATTTCGCTGACATTGGATTCCACCCCATTGAGCATTTCAAAGTAAGAACTCGTCTGCCGCGCAATGACATAAGCCAAGCTCGTCTTACCCACACCGGGTGGGCCATAAAAGAGCAAGGAGGAAAAGCGATCCGTCTCGATAGCACGCCTCAGCAGCTTACCCTCGGCAAGCAGATGTTGCTGACCGACAAGCTCATCCAATGTTTCGGGGCGCATGCGGGCAGCAAGGGGCATGTGGGCGGCCTTGCCTTCGCTGAGCGTGTCGCTCTGTCCATGGGGCGTGAATAAATCCATGATAGGTCAATGATACCACAGCCCCTAGGTGGGGGCAAGTCTAGGAGTGTTACAAACGTAACACAACTGTAACACTTCTCTTGCCCTTTATCCTTTCCGCCCCTAGGCAAACATGGTATAAATAAGTCAAGTAACAACACCTCCCTAATTATGGCTATTCACATCCAAATGTCCGAAGAGGCGGAAAAGGAACTCCGCCGAACCGCGCTGCGCAACAAGCTTTCCTCCCTGCTTGCTTGCCTTATTTTCATGCTCGTTGGTGGCAGCATCCTCTACTTCTCCGTCATCCTGATCAGCAAGGCCCTGCCCCCTGCCTTTGACGTTTACACACCAGCCGCAGATAATGCTGCCCCCAGCAACAAACCCAAGGTCAAGGAGCTCACCTCCAAATCTGTTCCCCAATCGAGCAGCGTGGCACCATCCGTCATCGTTTCCGCTGGTGCATCCCCCGTTGCCATGGCCGAGGTGGACATCCCCTCCGCTGACATCCCCGTTGGTACTGGGATGGAAATCGACATGGATTTAGGCGCTGGTCTCGGTGAAGGTCTCGGTGATTCTGGTGGCGGTATGGGTAGTGGTGACTCGGGCGGTTCCGCGCTTGAAGGCACTTACTACGACTTCAAGCAAACCAAGAATGGTGCCTCTACAGGCATCACTTGGGATAAAAAGACATTCAACGTCCAAGGCATCGAAAGCCTCAATAAATTGGCAAAAATCCTTGGCGAATTCATCAACAAGAACTGGTCTCCCTCCGTCTTAAATAAATACTACCAAGCAGAGACCAAACTCTATGCCTCCAACTTCTTAATTCCCGATGTCAGTGGTATGTATGGCCCCATCGCCTTCCAAGCCGAAAAGAAAATCAAACCCGCTGCATGGGCTGCGGTCTACCGTGGTAAGGTACGCGCCCCAAAGTCTGGTCGATTCCGTTTTGTCGGTGCAGGCAATCACCTTATCTGCGTACGATTTGACAAAAAGCTAGTCTTGGAAGCAGGCTGGGCCATTCCATCTCTTTACAAAGCAAGCGATAAGACGCCTTGGAAAACTTGGTGCGACCGACTTGGCATCAGTCCTGAATACAAGAACGCCATTAAAGCAGGCAAGGATAGAAATCACAAAGACTACAAGCTTTACCCTAACAGCGGCACGCCCGGATGGAACGCAGCTTTGGGTGGCTTAGTCGGTGGAGATATCATCAAGGTAGAGGAAGGCAAGGTGTATCCGATTGAAATCCTTGTTTGTGACCCCGCTGGTGGCACCTTTGGTTTTGCCCTGTTAATGGAAGATATTGATAATCCTGTCAAACTGAAAGACAAGAATGGCAGCCCACTGCTCGACATTTTCCGCACCAACTTTTCCCTTCCTAATCAAAAGGAACTAGTAGAAGCCATCAAGGCAGCCAAGGTACCTCTGCATGGTAAAGAAAATCAGTTCCCCAACTACAACCCCGACTCCCTCATCTGGACAGCAGTACCATAAACACGAGCTACAAGAACTTTTCAGACAGCCTAGCAACATGCTAGGCTGTTTTTTTTGGCGTAACACTTTTGTAACAATTAAAGCGTTACTATTCACGGCCGCCTAAAAAATAAGCACCTACGATGCGAAGCATCGTGAACAGAGTCCAGAGGTCGAAGACCTTTGGTGGGTGCAGGGCAAAGCCCTGCTAGAGTTTGAGACAAA
>JAWXTZ010000008.1:0-38363 GCA_044433085.1 Akkermansia sp. | reverse complement strand
CGCAGGTGATTTCTCCCTTCTCTTGGATGATGCGGCTGTTGCAGGCAGTGCCTTTAAGCTGGGTGATTTGTACTACACCATCGACCAAACAGATAAGTCCCTGAGCTTGGCGGTTCTGGATAATAACTACTGGAATGTTGCTGAGGGAACGACTGGCAACTGGGAGGATGCGTCCTCGTGGGCATTCGGTAAGGTGCCTGATGATAGCATTGGTGCCACCTTGAAGAATGTCAATGGTGTGACCGGTGCTTACACGCTGATGCTCAATAATGCCGAATCGAGCATTGATTTGACCCTCGATGCCGCTGGCTCGACCTTCACCTTGGATGGTGAGGGCAGCTTGTCGCTGGGTGATGCCACGCTGAGCGCAGGTACGCTCTCGGCCGATGTGGCCTTGACGGTGGCTGATGGTACGATGAGCATTGCTGCCGATGCCACACTTGATGTGCTGGCTAATGGTGTGGTGACGGTCGATAAGATGTCGGCCACAGGTGCTATTGCTAATGCTGGTTCCCTGAGCGTGGGTGATGGTTCGATCCTCACCTCGGTCTCAGGTGCAGGCACGCTGGCTACCACGGGTTCAGTGGGCATCACGAATATCGCTGGCAACAGCCTGAATGTGCAATCTGGCACCACGACTATTGATGGCATAAGTGGCGACTCGCTTGTGAATGTAACATTGGCAAACGATACAGAGCTGGCTCTCGCTGGTGACTTAAGCATCAGCGGCACGCTGAACAACGCGGGTTCCATTACGGGTACGGGTAATATCGACTTGATAGGCTTGACCTCAGCAGGTGGTGACATCACGGCTACGAGTTTGTCTGTTGCCAATGGCGCGAACAGCTTTGATACGCTGGTCCTCACTGGCACGCTGACGAATGCTGGTGGTACGCTGACGCTGAATGATTCTGCCAAACTTGGCGGCTTGGCCAACAGCGGTCTTATTGATGCAGGTAGCAACAGCATCACCATGTCGGGTGTCGCCACGAATGGTGGTGACATCACAGCTACAGATTTGACGCTGGTCAATGGTGAGAATGTGTTCGGTGCCCTGACCCTCAGCGGCACGCTGACGAACGTAGGCGGCACGCTGGAGCTGACTAAGGATGCAAGCCTTGCGAACATCAATAACAGTGACGCGATTGACGCGGGCACCCACAAGATCACCATGAAGGGGGTGACCTCGACTGGTGGTCACATCATCGCGGGTGACCTAAGTTTGGTTTCTGGCGCAAATACATTCAGCTCCTTGCAGCTTACGGGCACATTGACCAACGCAGGTGGTACACTGAGCTTGCTCCAGAACTCCATGATTACGGATTTGGACAACAGCGGCTTGATTAATGCGGGCTCGAACAGCATCACCATGTATGGAACGGCCTCGAAGGGTGGTGATATCACGGCAAGCGCATTGGTGCTGATGAGTGGTGCCAGCAGTTTTGATGTGCTGACTCTTGGTGAGTTGTACTTCAAGGATTCGGCTGTGTCTGCCACGCTTCAAGATGGCTCGACTATCACGACCTTAAGCGGTAGCGGCACCTTGATTGCCAATGGTGCGGTGGGTATCACGAATACTGAGGCTACGGCATCCTTGAATGTTGCTAGTGGTAAGACCACGATTGATGGTGTGGATGCTGACGCGCTGGCGAAAGTTACGCTGGCAAGCGGTACGGAACTCGCACTCTCTGGTAGCCTGACGATTGGAAGCAGCTTGGATAACAGCGGTTCCATCACGGGTACAGGTGACATTGTGATGACTGCGAACACCACGACTGGTGGTGACATCACAGCGAAGAGCTTGACGCTGAACGCTGGTGCCAACACCTTCGGTGATTTGGTGCTGACGGATAGCTTGAGCAATGCGGGAGCTTTGACGGTAGATAGTTTCACAGGTACCTTCAGCAATACAGGCAAGGTGGCGGCTACTAGCATCACGGCTACAGCTCAAATGACAGCTGGTGGTAATGTGAATGTTGCGGGGCTGACGCTTGTTGGTTCTGGCAATGTCTTTGGTGCGATTGAAAACTTGAGCAGGCTGACGATTACAGGTGCGTTGACCAAGGGTTCTACCGTACTGGCAGCGACCTCGCTTGATTCTACGGACTTGGCAGTTGCCCTCACGAGTGCTCAAATCTCCGCGCTCAACTTGACGGTGGGTGATAGCTTAAATCTGATTAGCTTGACCAATGACTACGCAGGTGATTTCTCCCTTCTCTTGGATGATGCGGCTGTTGCAGGCAGTGCCTTTAAGCTGGGTGATTTGTACTACACCATCGACCAAACAGATAAGTCCCTGAGCTTGGCGGTTCTGGATGATAACTACTGGAATGTTGCTGCAGGAACGACTGGCAACTGGGAGGATGCGTCCTCGTGGGTCTTCGGTAAGGTGCCTGATGATAGCATTGGTGCCACCTTGAAGAATGTCAATGGTGCCACGGGTGAGTACACGCTGACTCTTAACAAGGCTGAATCGAGCATCGATTTGACCCTTGATGCTGCGGGCTCGACCTTCACCTTGGATGGTACTGGCAGCTTGTCGCTGGGTGATGCCACGCTGAGCGCAGGTACGCTCTCGGCCGATGTGGCCTTGACGGTGGATAGTACGATGAGCATTGCTGCCGATGCCACACTTGATGTGCTGGCTAATGGTGTGGTGAGCGTCGGTACGATGTCGGCCACAGGTGCTATTGCTAATGCTGGTTCCCTGAGCGTGGGTGATGGTTCGATCCTCACCTCGGTCTCGGGTACAGGCACGCTGGCTACCTCTGGCGAGCTTGGCATCACGGATATCTCTGGCAATGACTTGTTTGTACAAACAGGCAAGACGACCATTGACGGTACAACAGCGGATTCTATCGCGAATCTGAAGCTTAACGCAGATACCGAATTGGCTCTCAGCGGTGAGTTGAGCGTCACGGCGGACTCGTACTTTACGAATAACGGTAGCATTACTGGTACAGGTATCATTAGCCTTTCCAACGCGACGACGCTTGGTGGTAACATCACGGCTAATAGCTTGACGCTGGCGAGCGGTACGAACAAGTTCGGCACCTTGACGCTCACCGGCACGCTGACGAATGCTGGTGGCACGCTGACGCTGACGGATTCTGCCAAACTTGGCGGCTTGGATAACAGCGGCTTGATTAACGCGGGTACGAACGACATCACCATGACGGGTCTTACTGCGCTTGGTGGTAAGATCACAGCTGCTAATTTGACCTTGGTCTCTGGCGCGAACAGCTTCGGTGCCCTGACGCTTAGCGGCACGCTGACGAATGCAGGTGGCACGCTGACGCTGACGGATTCCGCCAGCCTCGCAAACATCAACAACAGCGGCTTGATTAATGCAGATGGTAACAACATCACCATGACGGGGCTGACCACGACTGGTGGTAACATCGCGGCTTGTGATTTGACGCTGGTCTCTGGTGCCAACAGCTTCGGTGCGCTGACCCTTAGCGGCACGCTGACGAATGCAGGTGATACCCTGACGCTGACAGGTGCCGCTGATATCGCTACCTTGGATAACAAGGGTAGCATCAGCGCGGCTAATCAAAGCATCACGCTTGATAGCGTCACAACAGGTGGTAACATCACGGCTGGTAATTTGACCGTAACAAGCGGTGCAAGCAGCTTCGATGTGCTGGATGTGGATACGCTCACCATCAATGGCACCTCGGCCTCGGTTGGCACGGGTACAGATATCACGACCTTAACTGGTACGGGTACCTTGATTGCCAATGGTGCGGTAGCTATTACGGACACCACCAGTACGGCATCCTTGAATGTTGCTAGTGGCAAGACCACGCTTGATGGTGCATCTGATGACACGTTGGCCAATGTTACGCTGGCAAGCGGTACGGAACTTGAGTTAGCTGGCAGTTTGACCATTGGCAATAGCCTGAATAACAGCGGTGTCATCAAGGGTGCGAGCAATATTACTCTGTCCGCGGCTACCACGACAGGTGGTGATATCTATGCTGGGAACTTAACTGTTGCTAGTGGCACGAACAGCTTTGATGAGCTCTTGATTAGTGGCACGCTGACAAATGCGGGCACAACGACCATCACCGAGGCTTCCTCTATCTATTCCCTGAACAATTCAGGCAGCATTATAGCCAACAAGACCTTGACCTTGCTCACTCAGACCACCAATGGTGGCGACTTGACGATTAAGGAAGGCTTGACTGTCATCGGTGCCACGGTTGCATTGAGTGACTTGACTATGGCGGCAGATACCGTTCTGACGATGAATTCAAGTGCGGATTCTTGCCTCAGTGCTAAGAATGTCTCGCTCGGTTCTAGCCTGACGCTGCAAGTCAATGGCAGCTTGGGTACAGAACAAAGCATCATCAGCGGTATTGACAGCATCACCATTGATGGCGTGGCCTTCATCGAAAACCTCTTCGGTATGGATGGTGTGAAGGGCTTTGTCGCCACCGACCTGCTGACCGTTCTTGATGGCGAAGGCGCAGAAGTCACGCTGTCTAAGGGTGCCTATGTCTCCTTGGATGATGCGGGCAATCTCGTGCTGCACAATGAAACCCTCGATTTGGTCTTCACTTGGGATGGTGCGGGTGAGTCCGCCACTTGGTCCACTGATGCAATTAGCTTTGAAGGTGATGCGGGTGCGGATACCAAGTACTACAATGGCTTTGATGTCGTCTTTGAAGATGCTGCGAACAATGCCTCGGAAGTTGTGCTTGATGGCGCTTTGTCCGCCTACGACATGACGGTTTCTGACGACTTCACCTTCACCGGTGAGGGTGATAATGACTCGCTGACCATCACTAACACGCTAAGCATTGGTGCAGGTGCGACGATGACATTTAAGGATGCTGACTTGTCCCTCAACAAGCTGGCGGGCACTGGTAAGCTGGACCTCGGTACGGCTGACTTGACCCTGAAGACCATTGCCAACACAGGACTTAGCCTGACAGCCGGCAATCTTACGCTTGCTGGTGATGCCAATAAGTTCAATGTACTGACAACAACAGGCACCGTATCGGGTGATAATGATTTGACCGTAGGTGGTGGTTCGAGCATCAATCGCTTTGATGGCGACAAGTTGACCGTCTCCAGCGGTACAGCGACCTTAGGTAGCTTGGGCGCGGCTCAAGAGCTGGAAGTGGTCGGCAATCTGGCCATGGGCACAGTGACCACAGGCGGTACGCTTGATGTCGATGGCAGCTTGACGCTGGTCGATGGCGCGAACGAATTCACGAAGCTGACGGCCGAGGCTGTGACGAACACAGCTGCGCTGACGCTGGGCGGTGGTTCCACGCTGGATTCCCTCTCGGGTGGCTCCTTGGTCACGACTGGTACGGTGAAGCTCGGCACGCTTTTGGCGGGTAAAGAGTTGGCTGTCACAGGTGATTTGACCTTCTCCGACGCGGTGAGCACAGGCTCGCTGGATATCTCGGGCAATGTCACGCTTGCAGGTGATGACAATGTCTTCACCAAGTTGGAAGCGGACGGCACCGTCTCGGGTGATGATAACTTATCCGTAGGTGATGGTTCGAGCATCAACAGCTTTGTTGGCGATAAGTTGACGGTCACTAGCGGCACGGCTACTTTGGGTAGCTTGAATGCAGCTCAAGAGCTGGAAGTGGTCGGTAACTTGACCATGGGCAATTTGACCACGGGCGGTACGCTTGATGTCTCTGGCGAACTGACGCTGAAAGATGGCACCAACGAGTTCACCAAGCTGACAGCAGGTACTGTGACGAACACAGGTACGCTGACGCTGGGCGATGGTTCCGAGTTGGATTCCCTTTCGGGCGGTAACTTGACGGTGGATTCTGGCACGGTGACAATCAAGAGCAATACCACGCTGGTTGATTTGGACAACAGCGGCACGCTGGACATGGGTAGCTACTCCCTGAAGCTGACGGCTGGCACCGAGGACGGTGGCACGCTGATTGTCGGTGATTTGAGTTTGACCGCTAACAACAGCTTTACCAAGCTGACGGCTGGTGCTGTGACCAACACAGGCACGCTGACACTGGGCGATGGCTCCGAGTTAACTTCCCTTTCGGGCGGTAACTTGACGGTGGATTCTGGCACGGTGACAATCAAGAGCAATACCACGCTGGTTGATTTGGACAACAGCGGCACGCTGGACATGAGTAGCTACTCCCTGAGCCTGACGGCTGGCACCGAGGACGGTGGCACGCTGATTGTCGGTGGTTTGGGTTTGACCGCCAATAACGAGTTTACCAAGTTGACGGCAGGTGCTGTGACCAACACAGGCACGCTGACGCTGGGTGCTGGCTCCGAGTTGGATTCCCTTTCGGGCGGTAACTTGACGGTGGATTCTGGCACGGTGACAATCAAGAGCAATACCGAGCTGAACAAGCTTTCAGGCACTGGCAGCTTGAAGTTGGCTGGTGATTTGACGCTGAATGAAAGCAGCTCCATCGGTGCGCTGACGGTCGATGCCAATTTGACGCTGAATGACAAGCTGAATGTCGATGGAGCCTTGCAACTGAATGGCAGTTTGGTGCTGACTCAAGATGCATTGGCTGTCGAAGGTGCACTGATCACGGCTGGTAGTTTGGTCGTTACGGGCGGTACGCTGGATATCTCGATTGACCAAACGATGCTGGATGACTTCTACGCTGGTCCGGAGGTGAGCCACACCATCTTTGATTTGGATACGGCCTTTGACGGTACCATCACCATCAATGGTGAAAACCCACTGAAGCTGGGTGATGGCTACAATCTGGAAATGACTGTAGTCGATGGCGAATTAACCTTCGATTACGTGCTTTCCATGGAGACGGACAACAACTACTGGACCAGTGCCGATGGTGTCTGGGGCGATGCCTCGGGCAATGGCTGGACACAGGGTGAAACCAGTGCGACGCTTGATGCGGTCTTCCACGGACAAGGTAAAGCGGAGGTCGTGCTGAGTGGTAAGCAAGTTGCCAAGAATACGATTGTTGATGCGGCAGGTAAGTCCTACAGCTTCAATGGTGATGCTCTGACGACGGAAACGCTGCAAGTGATTGCTGGTGACTTGACCATCAATAACAAGGTCTCGGTTACGGGTGCCTCGACTGTTGCCACCGATGGCAGTTTGACGGTGGGTACTACGGGTGAGCTTGATGCCGCATCCATGCGTGTGACAGGCAGCTTCGCCAACTCGGGTGATACGACTGTGACGGGCTCGCTTGTTGCAGGGGATTTGACCAACAGCGGCTCATTGAGCATGGGTGAAGGTTCTGCCGTCACCACCTTGCTGGGCAAGGGTACCACGACTATCACAGGCAATGCCAGCATCACTGATGTGACCGAGGCAAGCTTGAACATCACCGCTGGTGAAACCAAGCTTGATGGTACAACTGCTGATAGCTTGGTTGATGTAAGCATAGCAAAGGGTGCCGAGTTGAGCTCCACAGATGATTTGACCATTAACGGTACCTTGGATAACAGCGGCCAGCTGGACATCACAGGTGATTTGACCCTTGCTAAGGCTACGCTGACTGGTGGTGACATCACCATGGGTGAGGGTTCGACCTTGTTCCTGACGGAGGCTGATGCCTACAAGTTTGGTACGCTGAACACGGATGTGCTCGATGTGGCGGATGGTACGACGGTGAGCTTTGCGAGCGACTCTGTCGTAGGCAAGCTCGATGCCGAAGGCGATTCCTCATGGGGTGAAAACACCAAGGTGGATGAAATCACCGGTGAGGGCAAAACGACCATCGCGGGCAACTCTACCATTGGAACCCTTACTGGTGGTGCAACAGTCGAACTGACAGGCACTGGTACCGAGGTTGCCAGCTTGGACAATGCAACGCTTCAGTTGACGGAGGGCAGCACCGCTAGCCTGTCGGCAAAGACAGGTGACGAAACGGGCAAGACCGTCATCGATTTGGCTGCGGGCTCTACCCTGAACTACGGTACAGCTGGCACGGCAGATGACCTCATCTTCTACAAGGATGAGCTGACGGGCGCGGGCGACGTGGTTGCAGGTACAGAGGATACCGCCATCTTCAAGGGCAAGAACATCACCTCTAATGTCAGTGTGAAGGCAGGTACTATGCTGCTGGATGCCAGCTGTGATACGGTTGTGTTGAAGCATGCCGCGATGGATCACCTCATTATTCAAGACCTCGCGCAAACGCTTCCACCTGCGACAAATGGCATCATGCTGATGAGCTTTACGCCAACGACGGGTAGCATTGTCACGGCTGACTACATGCTGCAAATGAACTCCATTAGCGATTACGCGGGTTCAGCCGATGGCACGGTGAGTTTGACGCTCTCCGCCCTGACATCCACGCTGGCTAATGGCGACTACAATGTCATTAAGAACACGGGTGATGTCAGCTGGGCTGATTTCAGCTTTAGTGATGCAACTTGGGGCAATATCTCCGCCTTGGCGGGCAAGGGTCAAGATGTCATCTTGACGACTAGTGCAAGTGGTGTTCTGGGCTTCACGCTTAAGTCTACGGAAGGTCGCAGCTGGTCTACCAGTGAAGCTGAAATCAAGGGCGAAGGTGCCTTGGCTGGTGTGCCTATCTTTAAGCTTGATGCCAATAATGACCCAACGACCGAGCTGAGCAGCCAAGACGTCTTTGATTACATTGAATCCACCCATGTGGATGCCGATGTGGATATCACGCTTCTCGACTGCGATACGAGCGATGCCTCTGGTAACATCATCGAAATCACCAACTTGAGTGGTGATGCGGATAAGTGCATGAGTATTGTGGGTGATGGCATTGACGATGATGTGGTCGCCTTGGATAACACGGCAACAACGAAGATGGATGGCACCCTTGATGTGACCGACTTGACGCTACGCTTCACCGATGCGGGCGACCAAAAGATTGCGGTTGATACCATCAAACTGACGGATGCCAAGCTCGACTTGGAACAAGGCAATGGTCTTGACCTCAGCACGCTGGAGGTCGATGGTGATTCGCAATTGTCGGGCGACTTGTCGCTTGAAGAACTCGCTATGGGTGGAGCTTCCTCCTTGACTGGTGGTACGATTACCCTTGAGGATGCCGACAAAGTCAGCATTGATGATTCGGCTAGCTTTAAGGATGTCACACTGGTCATGGCGGATGCCGATGGCACGCTGGACCTGAATGCCGATGTGCTCGATGGCGTCACGCTGGCGGGCTCGGTAGGTACCATTGAGCTGAGCAATGCCGATGGTAGCACGATTGGTGCCATTAAGACGACTGGCAGTGACATCAATCTGGGTGTCATGAAGACAGGTCTGACTGTTGAGCTCAAGAAGGCTTCGAGCATCACAGGTGGCAACTTGACACTGAGTTATGATACGCAAAGTGTCTTGCAAGTGATTGAACAGGGTAGAAGCATTACCCTTTTCAGCGGCGAAAAGCTGGACATGAAGGATGTGGCCATCACCATCAACCAAGAGAAGATGTTGGAGGACCTCGACTTGGATTACACCAAGATTGGCGAAACCATGGGCATCGCGCTCTTTGAGTTGTCGGACAACGAAGAGAGCACGTATGAGAATGTGACCGCCCAGTTCGGTGGGGAAACCTTCTTGGCGAAGTTCCGCGAAGTACGATTTGTTGATGGCAAGATTATCATCGACGTACGTGGTGACATCTACAATGAATCCACCTTCACCGAAAATGGTAACGCGGGTGCATTCATGCTCAACGATGTGGTTCGCAACTCCAAACTCAGCAAGGACTCTGACCTTGAAAAGGTGCTGCAAAGCATGGATGAAGTGAGCTACAATGGCAAGAACGCCAAGGCCGATGCGCTGGCCACCGCCATCAGCGGTGCGACCACAACATCCCTCAACGCAGCCCAAATGGGTGACATGGAGCGCAACCTGCGCAGCCTGAGCAGCCGCAATAAGATGGATTCCATCAGCTTTGCGGAAGCGGGTAGCACAAAGTTCTCCGCATGGATTGCGGCAGAAGGTGGTAACTACGATTTGGATACCAACAGCACTTATGCGGGTACTAAGCTGAACAACCAAGGTGGTTCGGTTGGTGTTGACATGCAAATGGGTGAAAACTTCAATGCGGGTCTCGCCTTCAGCGCGATGTTGGGTGATTTGAGCAGCACGGCAGGTAATGATGTCGCCAAGGGTGATATGGATAACCTCTATGTCTCGCTCTACGCCAACTACAGCAGCAATGCTTGGACTCATACTTTTGCGATGAGCTTGGGTATGACTGATGCTTCCTTGGATCGCACGGTAAGCCACGATAAGGGTAGCTACAAGACGAAGGGTGATACTGATGGTATGAGCTTTGCCTTGGGATACGAAGCCACGTATGACATCGCGTTGAACGAAGAGAAGACAACAATCCTTCGACCCATCTTCAACGTGAGCTTGATTAGCAGCAGCATGGACGGCTATACCGAAAAGGGAACCGATGCAGCCTTGCGTGTCAGCGACCAAGAAAACCTGTATGCAAGCTTTGGAGCTGGGGTAGGATTTGAAACGGGATTTGGGGAGAACTTCATGAACCGCCAAGCAAGTCTGAACCTGCGAGCCTTGGTCAAGGCTGATGTAGGTAACCGTGCGAGTGAAGCAGATGTTACCTTGGTTTCGGGCAGTGGTTACACGGATAGCGTCAAGGGCAATGAACCCGGCAAGGTCGGAGTTGAATTCGGTGCTGGCATCGCCTTGCCCATGAGCGAAACGGGCAGCCTCTTCATGGATGTGAGTGTGGACTTGCGAGAAGACATGATGAGCCTCAGCGGTGGTGTAGGTTACAAGTTTAGCTTCTAATTGAGGAAATAGCGAAAATGTCAAGCGGCTGCCTGTAGTGGGTAGCCGCTTTTTTAGTTAGGAGTTGGGCTGCGCATCGTATGCTTCGCCCAACTGCTCACTGCTCACTGCTAACTGAAAAGCTCCTCCCCAATTTTTTAACGCTTCCTCTTGTCTTTCATAAGCAGCTGTGATACAATCCTCGCACCGTTCATCACGAGCGGGTTAAAATACATTTTTTGCTTATGTCTAATCCTCCTCTGACGCCCGAGTTGATTCGTGCTGCCTTGACGACAGTTAAATACCCTGGCTTTACTCGCGATATTGTTTCCTTTGGTCTGGTTAAGAATATTGAAATTTCTGATGCTGGCGAAGTTGTTGTTGACCTCATCGTCGAAAGCAAGAACTCCGAAGTGCCCCGCTACATCTATGAAGGTGTCATGGGTGTCGTTAAGGAACTGCCTGGTGTCAAGGCGATTGATGTTAACATCGACCACCGTGCGCCTGAGGGCAAGAAGGGTGAGAACGACGACCCCGCTGCGTGGAAGGCTGCTGTCTCCAGCGCCAAACACGTCATTGCCGTTTCTAGCGGTAAGGGTGGTGTGGGCAAAAGCACGGTCTCGGCCAACTTGGCGGTAGCCTTGGCTCAATTGGGTTACAAGGTCGGCTTGCTTGACCTTGATATCTATGGTCCATCCATGTCCCTGATGTTTAACACGAAGGAACGCCCTGGTTGCAATGATAATGAAGAGTTCCTCCCTGTGGAAGCCCACGGTGTCAAGTTGCTCTCCATGGGCTTGTTGGTGGATGAAGCCGCCCCTGTCGCTGTTCGTGGTCCATTGGCAACCCGCTACGTCCAACAATTCCTGCGCAACACGGATTGGGGTGGGGTAGATTTCCTGCTGCTCGACTTGCCACCCGGTACAGGCGATATTCAGTTGACCATCGTTCAAACGGTGGAACTGACAGGTGCCCTCATTGTCACCACACCACAGGAAGTTGCTCTGATTGACGCCCGCAAGGCCGTGGGTCTCTTCCAACGTGTGGAAACGCCAATTCTTGGCATCATTGAAAACATGAGCCACTTCATCTGCCCTAGCGATGGTCAAATCTATCACATCTTCGGTCACGGTGGTGGCGAGAAGGAAGCCGCAGCCCTCGGTGTGCCTCTTCTCGGTAAAATTCCTCTCGATATCGCAACCCGCGCTGGTGGTGACCAAGGTGCCCCCGTTGCTCTGCAATCCCCTGCGGACAGCCAAGTATCCGCCGCCTTCCGCGCCGTGGCTGAAAATTTGGCAGAATCGCTCAGCTAAGAGTCTTTATCCATTTTTTTCACAAGGGCGAGAAGTTTTCGACTTCTCGCCCTTGTTTGTTTTTTGATATTGTGCTAGCATAGCCCCAACTTATGTTTGACATCGTTCTCAACTCTTTTTTTGCTGCGGTTCCCGTTTACCTCTTCTTTGCCTTGGGTTGCTATTTGCGCTACAAGGGTACCATTAAGCTGGTGGATGAAAAGGCGGTGCTGCACCTGACGATGGATATTGGCTACCCCTGCTTGATTTTCTTTAACATCATGAAGCATATCGCGGGTAATGCCGAGTTGTCCAACCCGATGTTTTGTTTAAAGGCACTGAGCTGCGGTTTTTTGGAGATGCTCGCTGGCGTGGGTGTTGCCTTCATCCTCGCTAAAATATTGCGCCTTAAAATTGGTAGTGGTCTGCGCTCCTTCGTGGTGAGCTCGGGCTTGCAAAATTACATCTTCTTTGTCATTCCGCTGCTCGCCATGCTTTCTACCGGCCCCGATGACCCCAGCATGGGGGTGCTCTTTGTGCATAATGTGGGTTGCGAAATCTTTGTGTGGAGCTTTGCTGTCTTTTTGATGAGTGGTAAGAAGTCGGATTTGAGCTTGGGTGTCTTGACCCGCGGCCCTCTCTTGGCTGTTTTCGGCTCGCTCGCTTTGGTGTGGACGGGTGCTTATCAATATGTCGCGCTGCCACCCATCATGCGCACGGCCGAGATGATTGGCGCGGTGGCAACCCCGCTGAGTCTGGTGCTTTGCGGTTGCTCGATTTGGGATATCATTCAAAAGAAATCATGGAGCCCCAAGGTCATCACCTTGGGTTGCATTGCGCGCCTCATCCTGACCCCCATGGTGATTTTGCTGCTGGCGTGGGCTCTGCCTGTTGACCCCATCATCAAGCGCATCATGGTGATTCAAAGTGCCATCCCCAGTGCGGTGGTGGCGGTGATGCTGGCTCGTCGCTTCGGTGGTGACCCCGAGTTGAGCATGCAGGTTGTGCTGACAACAACTATCTTCAGCGTGCTCAGCTTGCCCATCTGGCTTCTTGTGGGCGATATGTGCATCGTGCCTATTTTCTAAGCTTCGTTCGACTTTCTGCTTGCAGCAGGTGGGGTAGACTGCTATGATGGTAGTGTACTACAATCCCTATGTTGGAAGCCCGTCACATCTCTCTCGAAATTGAACTGGATGATGAGGAGGAAAACCTCTTCTTGCTCCGTGATATTAACTTTTGTTTGCCCCTAGGTCATTTTATGGCCATTGTTGGCCCTTCGGGCTGCGGTAAATCAACCCTGCTTAAAGCCATTGCTGGCATTAAGGAAACGACCGATGGTTCCTTCTTCTGGCAGGGGCGTAATTTGGAGGAAGAGGGTGATTTTAAAGCGGGGGAAGTGGGCTATGTGCCCCAATTCAGCATTGCTTACGATGAGTTGACGGTTGATGAAACGGTGGAGAGTGCTGCCAATTTACGTCTCTCCCTCGATGATGATGAAAAGAATGAAATCATCGATGATGTGCTGGAGGAGACAGGATTGACCGCGATTGCTGACCGCCAAGTCAAATTGCTTTCGGGCGGTCAATTACGCCGCCTCGCCTTGGCGATGGAGCTGGTGTCTAGCCCCAAAATTTTGCTCTGTGATGAGGTGACCAGTGGGCTTGACCCCAATTCAGAGCGCGATATTGTCGAGCTCTTGCATAAGTTGAGCCGTCGCGATGGTCGTATTGTCATCAGCGTGACCCACAGCGTCGCGCAGATGGAGCTCTATGATAGCATCATGGTGCTCAACTCGGGTGTGCTCGCCTACCACGGTGCCCCCGATACAATGGCTCATTACTTTGGTACCGAACATTTTGAAGGCGTTTACCCAACGCTGGCCCTGCGAGAGCCCGCTGGGTGGGCGCAAAGCTGGTTGAAGCATCGCAAGCCCTACTACCAGCGTTTGGAGGAGCTGCATGTGGACAAATATCGCCAGCTTAATCAAGACCCCCCACGCGCCAAGTCCCCCAGTGATGAGGAAGAGGCGGACGAGCACCGCATCCCCGGTGTCTTTTCCCAGCTGCTGACGATGTTGGGTCGCCGCTTTACGATTTTGATGCGTGATAAGACCCAGTTGGGGCTGCAAATTGCGATGATTCTCATCTTCCCCCTGATGGTGTCACTCTTCTCGGGCAAGGGGCAAGAGCAGTTGCTGCAACTCACCGAGACTGCTAGCAATGACTTGGCCGCGGATATTCAAGCAGCCGTGGAGCAGGCGGATATTCGCGCCCGCGTCGGTTCAGCGGTCTCTGGCATCATTATGTTCCAAGTCATTCTCTTGGGCTTGATGGGCTCCAACAACGCCTCGCGTGAGATTGCGGGCGAGAGGCTCATCATGGAAAAGGAAAAATTTGCTGGGGCTCGTCCGCTGGCTTACTTGGGTTCCAAGGTGCTGTTTTTAGCCGTGCTCGTGCTTATTCAAAGCATTTGGATGTACGCCTTTGTGGACTACTTCTGGCCCTATCGCGGCAATGGGATGTGTCATTTCGTCTTCCTGATTTTAGCTAATGCGGCCATGACAAGCGTCTGCTTGGCCATCTCCTCCAACTGCAAAACGCCAGACCAAAGTAGTTTGCTGAGCATTTACTTGGTCGGCTTCCAGCTGCCGCTCTCGGGCGCGGTTTTGGCCTTGCCTGCTATGGTGGCAGTTTGCGCGCAGCCCTTTATCTCTGCCTACTGGGCGTGGAGTGGTAGCATTAGGGGGGGCTTGAATCCCGATGTCATGAAGGCGGTCAACAGCATTGTGCAGACCGATTTTGCCGCGCAGGATTTGTGCATGATTGTGCTGCTTCTTCATATTCTCGTGGGTATCATCTTTTCGTATGTGGGGGTTAAGCGCTCTCAATGGAATTAATTTTACGATATCAAATTATTATGGCAAGACGACGTAGCCGAAAAGGCAGTAAAAAGGGCAGCAGTGACAAAATTCTCATCATCGTTGCTGTGGTGATTGGTATGCTGATTGCAGGGGTACTCTTCAAAAGCTTTGTGGGTTCACCCACGGGGGAGACCAGCATGAAGCCAACGCGGGATTTTAGTATTGCTAGCTACCGTCAAGATGGCTCGCGATTCGCCTCGGTTGATAATCGCTATGTTCTTCAGGCTAAGGTGGAGAGTGTGATCACGCATGGTAGTGATAGGTTAGTCATTGTCTCGATGGCGGGTAATGTTGGGGAGCGTCTCCCTCTCTACATGCCAGCGCAAAATAAGGGGCGCGTCAACATCACGCGCGGTGACCAATTCCTCTTTGATGTGACCTGTAAGACGGGTCGTACAGAAGAGGGCGATCAGGTTAAGGGTATCCTTGTCATTCAAAATGTTGAATCCATCTAAAAGCTTATTATCATGAAATTGTTAACGACATTCGCCCTCCTTGCGATGAGTTCAAGCTTAGCCTTGGCTCAAATGCCATCCAGCTTTGATGCCTCGGGGCAATCCGCCAAAAATGGGGGGGAATCAAGCTCCTCCAACCCCAATGATGCGACCCAAGAGCCCGCTAACCCGCAGTTGATGGGCATGGAGATGCCCTTGCTCGACCCATCCAGCGATACGGTGAAGTACAATGGTGGGCATTTTGACGTGGGTAATAATGCCCTCGTCCGCGCCCGATTTGAGAAGTATCTGCAACAGATGCCTGATAACAGCGAGGAAGCGAGGCGCTACCGCCACTACATGAACGGCATCATGGATGAAACGCGCAAGAGTAGCCAAAGCAAGGCTCTGGTTAGCAGTGATACCTTGGTCAGGATTGGTCGCGGACTCTTCCGCATTGCCGATTACCCCTTGGATGGGGGGCAGGCAGATGCCCTCGCTAGCTCCATGATTAGCGTGCTGGATGCCCAGCGCGCCAACCTGTCGCGCGACCGTAAGAATGAGTCACTGGAGAAGGATATTGATAAATTGGTCATGGAGTCCAATCGCCGGACCAATACCAACGCCAGCCGTGCCTCATCAGCATCGAAATCAGAGGGTGGCGGCTCTTCCCAGCCGCGCAACACCGTGCTACTTGCTCGCAATACTAAGGAGATTGCCGAGTTTGAGGCCGAGCAAAAGAAGAATGATGCCACCAATGCGGCCGCCATCGGATTTTCCAAGATTACCTATCAGGCGATGCTGCTCAATATGCTGATGCAACGTCGTTTTGACCACTGCGTCATTGGTTCTCGCGTCTACCGTCACCTCTTTACGGATGGGGATACGCGCCTCAAGATGAATAAAAACTCGAAGGCGAGCAAGTTTTTCTCGGACGTGTCGGGCATGCCACCCACGGTCAATACCATGGATTCGCTGGCTAGCAACGCAAGGCATGATGTGGATCAAAGCATGGAGGCTGTGAGCAATCTGCTTGCGCAAAATCGCTTGGGTGCCGCGACGCAGCATTTGATTGAAGCGGTGGCCATTGGTGAATTCATGCAGAGCGTGACCACCTTCCCAACCGAGAGTCGCCAGCGCATTGCCACGTATTGGAACTTGCGCAAGCGCGTACTCTCTGCCCTCAATGCCCGTGATTACGGCACTTGCGAGGAAATTGCTAAGCAGATGAAATCCCTGGACTCGGATTTTGATGATTCCTTGGTGATGACCTATTGCGCAGGTCGCAAACGGCAGAGCGATTTCTTCATCCGCAGTGCCAAGAAGGCTTTGGAGGCGGGGGACGACGCCAAGTTTAATGAGGAAATCACCAAGGCCGCCACCATTTGGCCCCGTAACCCCAATTTGGACAAGGGTGTGGAGGAACTCGCAAAGCTAGATAGCTACGACCCCATCAAGGCGGAATTCAAAGTCTTGGTCGAGCGCAAGGCCTACCGCACCATTGCTGATGAACAAGACCGCTTTGATGTCGTGGCCATCGACCCTACTTTAAAAGAGCAATACAAGGAAATCATCACGCTGGTGGGCACCATGGATGCCATCTTAGATCAGTTGGACAAGGTAGCCTCGCAGGATAAGCGCATGGGTCCCTGTGTCGCTTACGAAACCCTCTTGGAAAAGGAGGCGGAAGAACCCCGCTTTGCCGAAGACCCCAAATACAAGACCGCCATTGCCGAGTATTCGAGCTTAGCCAACGATTTTGTCAGCGCCTTGCGTGATGCCGAGGACTGCGAAGGCCGTCGCGAGATGGGCTCCGCCCTGTCCAACTACTACCGCGCCATGACCATCTACCCCAAGTCAAACATCGCGACCAAGGGTGCTGATCGCGTCCGTGGCATCATCATGGCGGCGACCTATTGATGCATTGACCATGAAGTTACGCACGCGCTTTGCCCCATCTCCCAGTGGTCCTATCCACATGGGGCATGTCTATGCGGCCCTGCAGGCGCGCCACTTGGTAGATGAGTTGGCGGGGCAGTGCCTGCTGCGTATTGAAGATATCGACAGCCGCTGCACGGCGGCGTGGACGCAGCAGCTTTACGAGGACTTGGACTGGCTGGGCGTGTCGTTTGATGGGGACATCATGGTGCAAAGCCAGCGTATGCCCGTTTATGCAGAGGCCTTGGATGAGCTGGAAGCTCAAGATTTGCTCTATCCCTGCTTCTGCACCCGCGCCGAGATGAAGGCGCAGGTGCAGGAGAGCGGTCGCGCGCCCCACGCCACACTGGGGTACCAGTATGAGGGCAAGTGCAAAGCATTGCCCCCTGATTTGGTGGCGCAGTATTTAGCAGAGGGGCGACCCCACGCATGGCGGCTCGACATGCAGCGCGCGCAGGATTTGATTGGATGCCCCATGTGGCACGATGCCCATCGAGGCACCCAACGCGCCATCCCCAGTGATTTTGGTGACGTGGTTTTAGCCCGTAAGGAGTTCCCCGCCAGCTACCACCTCTGTGTCGTGGTGGATGATGCCACGCAAAACATCACCCACATCACGCGGGGCGAAGACCTGTTTGAGGCGACGCATATTCACCGCACACTGCAAGCCCTCTTGCAATTACCCACGCCTGAGTACATTCACCATGGGCTACTCTGTGATGAGCATGGCAAGCGTCTTGCCAAGCGCGATGGTGCGCGCTCCATCGTCTCCCTGCGGGAATCAGGGATGAGTGCGCAGCAAATCATGCAGCGGGTCGCTGAGTACAGCCGCGTTAAAAGCTGAGAATCTTTTCTCGCTGCGGGTGATTGTGCACTTGGCTGGGTAAGATGAGCTTGGTCTTGATGAAGCCTAAGTTGACCTTTTTGCGCTGCCCCCGACTGATATCCCAGCCGATGGCTTGGTAGAGCATCCAAATAAACTCGGTGCAATAGAGTTTATCGTGGTGGTAGAGCTCGTAGTCGTGGTCGAAAGGAACTTTTTTGGCGATTGTTTCCAATGCTAAGTCATTAATCGCTTGGCGTTCTTCTTCATTGATGGGCAGGCGATAGATGGCTCCCGCCTTGGCTTTAGCTGGGGCGTAAAAATCGTCGAGGCTTTCTAGTTTGGTGTACTCTTCATCACCCTCATCGGGCACAGCATGGGCGGCCATGATACGCCCCTGATGTTCAATCGCGATGCCGACGTGGGAATAATCGCCTTCTGTGTCCACTTGCAACACGCCATCACTGACGAGGGAATCACCCAGTCGGAAGAGAATATCCCCTGCTCGAACACCTGAAAAGTCCAGTGTTCGCGGGGGCGGCTCACGATCCCCACAGCTCACTAATAGCAGCAGGGGGATTAGCTGTAGAAGATAGCGGTGAATCGCTAGCATGCAGCGGTTTATTTATTCTTGAATGGGTCTTCAAGCATCCACTTGCCATCAACGCATTCAAGCTTTTGGCTGTCGGTGCTGCTGCTACCATCGCCATAGATGGTCTTAAAGCTGACCGTCGCTGTTTTGCCGTCATCGGAGATGTCCTCATCGATGATTTTAATCTCGGAAAGACCGCCCTTAGCCTTTAATTCCTCCTGCATCTTAGGCAAGGCTTTTTGTTCGATAGCCGAGGCAATCATCTCTTTTTTTTCTGCGGTGGTGTTGAAGTAGGCGACCGTTTCCTTAACATTGCCATCAGCCATCAATTCATTTGTTTTGATAACAACGTCGCTTGGGCCTTCTCCGCAGGAGACTAAGAAGAGTGCTGTGGCGCAGGCTGCTGCGCATTGAATAGTTTTACGAATATTAAATGTCATGGTCGAGTTTTGTATTTGTAGTTAGGTTTCTAGTTTATCCTAAGTTAACTATGGCGTCAATGTGTTTTTTGTGGCAATGTTTCTGGACTAGTGGAGAACTGGAGACCGGGGAACTCTTGGATGCCAATGCCGAACTCTTTACTGGTGGGTTGGATGGGTGCAAAGGTGAACATCCAACGGCGCGGGTTAGCGTTGCAGGGGCTCTTGATGAGGATTTGGTTCCACCCTAGCTTGAATGGAACCATTGTTGGTTCACGGTAGAAGTAGTTTTCATCAATGTAGGGGTCTTCCACCCCTGTCATGGGCTTATTGGCCCACTTGGGTGCATCGATGGACTGCCCATTCACGTAGAATTTGGCTTTGCTGTGGTGCCATTCATTGGGGGTGCTGGGGGGACCACCATTTCTGCGGTCACTACTAGGCCAGTGCTGGGCCCCAATCCAGCAGGGGATGTTTTGTGCCTTAGGGCTGTAGATGTATTGCAGCGCGTAGTAGGTGCTGTTCTTGGGGTTCTTCTTGAAGTGATTCTTTTTTTCACTGTTAAAAATGGTTGGGTTGCCACGAAAATCCTTAAATAGAACGGTAAATCCTGTCGCTGGTTTTTCGCGCCATTTGTACGCCTTGCCATCCACGGTGTAACTCTCCTTGATGGGTTCACCCTTAAGGAGTTCCTCTACGGGGAATTTTTTCTCCAAATCGCCACCGTGGGGGAAGGGTCCGATGATGCGCCACTGCACGTGGGATTGCTTCACGTAGGGGAATTCTAAATCCTTGAAGAAGCGGTCGCGAATCTCCAAAACGCTCTTTTCATAGGCCACAAAGCCTTGGTAGAGTGGGTGTGTTGGGTCGGGAATATTGCCGTAATAGGGGAGTAGGGGGTCTTGCTGATAGCTTGTGCTTAATGCTTCATGCGGGTTATTCCAGATGGAACCGCTGGCAAAGGCCATGGCGGGGAAGATGGCGGTTTGGCGGAAGTGGTTGCGAGGGTCTGTCATGCGCACATCGGGCCATGAGCAAAGGATGAAGCCCAAGCCATTCGCATCCTTGTAGGGGCAGGGGCGGCGGAAGTAGTGCAGCGCGGCACACTCAAAGGGGTCATTGTGGTTGATGTAGGTGTCTTGCGAGTCGATGTAATCCCCACCCTTGCGTGGGCGGGCGCTGGCGCGTTCCACCCCAATCCACATCTGTTCGATGGTCTTGCCCCTATACTCGGGGGTGCAGAGACCGGGGCTCCAGTGGATAGCGCGTCGCCCTGTATCTGCTACCGCCTTATAATAGGCGTTGAGGGTGGCGTTGTTGACGCGCTCGGCCGCGGTGCGTACCTCATCGGTGCCGATGTGAATCATGGGCATGTCCCCCACGCTAGCGAGGCTACCCAACTCGGTGATGAGCTCGACTAAGGCTTCTGTCGCCTTGGGGTCGCTCATGCGATCCACCTTCAAGGCCGCACGGAAGGCGCAGCTGTGACCGGGCATGTCGAGCTCGGGGATGATGGCGATGTTGCGCAAGCGGCAGAATTCCACCAATTCCTTAAATTCTTTTTGGCTGTAAACCTTGCCGGGGAAGCGGGTGAAGTTCTTGGGGTCTTTGAGCTCGGGGTAGAGCTTGCTTTCCAGTCGCCAGCCATGGTGGTCGGTCAAATGAAAGTGGTAGGTGTTAAATTTGAGCATCGCCATCACCTGAAGTTCGATTTTGATGAGCTCGACGGGCAGGAAGTTGCGCCCCACATCATTCATGAAGCCACGGATTTGCAAATCGGGGTAGTCCGTCAGTTCGCAAGCAGCGATGGTCGTGCGGTTGCCTTGGCGAACAATGAGCTGTTTGAGGCTTTGCAGGGCATAGAAAAAGCCCTTCGTGCTGCTAGCACTCACCAGTGTTCCCTTGTCTGTTACCTTGATATGGTAGGCTTCCTGCTGTCGCCACTCAGTCTTCTTATCCTCGGGTAGCGGGGTCTCCTTAAGCTTAAAGAGAATGGGGTAGGTGCCTTGTCGCCCTACGGGGACGTCTAGGGAGTGAAGGTAGCTACCAAGCTCCTTGCGAATGAGTTGCATTTGCTCGGCATCTCTCCCCTGAATCTTGGGGCTGCCCATCCTGACCGATGTGAGTGTGATGGCACCATCAGTCACTCCAGTTCCTGAGGCAGGGGTAGCAGTGCAGGCTGCTTGCTCGTTTCGGCAGAACAAAGGGAAAATCCTAGGATGAAAAGTAGAAGAATGGCTTGAGGCATTTTGTTATTATAGCGAAAAAATGCTTTGGGAGCAACCCAAAAGCCCCGACTCCTGATGGAATCGGGGCTAGAGCGTTTTGTTTGAGCTGCTTATTGCTCTCCTTCGGGGATGGAGGTGGCAAATTTTAAGCCGGGGAATTCGCGTATGCCGATGCCGAGCTTGTCCGTTGTTGTTTGGACAGGCGCGAAGGTGAACATCCAACGGCGAGGGGAGGCGTTGCAGGGGCTCTTGACAACGACCTGATTCCAACCTTCCTTCAACGCAACCATGGTGGGGGCGCGGTAGTAGTAGTTTTCATCAGTGTAAGGGTCTTCGACACCCGTGACAGGCTGGCCTGTCCACTTGGGCGCAGCAACTGGGGTTCCGTTGACGTAGAACTTGGGCTTGCTGTGGTGCCATTCATTAGGCGTATTGGGTGGACCACCTGCTGCGCGGCCGCTGCTTGGCCAGTGCTGGGCCCCAATCCAGCAGGGGATGTTTTGTGCCTTAGGGCTGTAGATGTATTGCAGCGCGTAGTAGGTCGTGTTGGGGGTCTTGAAGCCATAGATGTTGCCATTGAATGGCGTTGGGTAAGCGCAATACTGCTTGTAGGTGAGCGTGTGACCGGTGTGGTCAGAATCGCTCCAGCTGTAGTTGACTCCATCGACTTCGTAGGAATCCTTGATGGCCTTGCCTTCGGCTACATCGGTATCAATCTCAAAGTCCATGGTGACATCGCCACCATGGGGGATTGGGCCGAGTACCTTCCAAGGCACATTGGCTTGGCGAACGTAGGGGAATTCCTTGTCCGTGAAGAAGCGGTCGCGGATGGCGAGGACGCGGTCTTCGTATTCCTTAAAGCCCTTTAAGAGCGGGTTGTCTTGTGTTGGCAAGTTGCTGTAGTATTGAATCAGGTCATTAGCCTTGTCGTTACCCTTCCAAAGGGGTTGAGGGCTGTTCCAAATCGCTTGGGCACAGAAGGCCATCGCAGGGAAAACTGGCGTTTGACGCAGGTGATTGCGAGGGTCGGAAATCTTGACATCTGGCCAAGAGCAGAGGATGAAGCCCAGACCATTCGCATTGGTGTAAGGGCAGGGGCGGCGGTAGTAGTACGCAGGTCCACACTCGAAAGGATCGATGTGATTGATGTAGGAGTCTTGGGAGTCGATGTAATCGCTGCCATTGGTGGGGCGAACATCAGCCAAGGCAACGCCCAGCCACAAATGCTCAACTGACTTGCCCTTGAAGCTAGGTGGGCACATGCCACGAATCCAGTTGATGGGGCGGCGTCCAGTCGATTCAACCGCTTCGTAGTACTTGTTCAAGGTTGCATTGTCAACATGCTCGATGGATTTGGCCTCATCGGTACCGATGTGGATGTAAGGGGTGTCCTCGGCACTGGTGAGGGAGCCCAATTCTTTAATCAAGGCAACAAGAGCCTTTGTAGCCTTGGGGTCTTGCATCTTGGTGACCCCCAAGGCTCGGCGGAATGCTTCGGTGTGACCAGGCATGTCAAGTTCGGGGATGACCATGATGTTGCGCAGACGGCAATATTCGACAAGTTCTTGGTACTCCTCTTGGGTGTAGACCTTGCCTTCAAAGCGGGAGAAGCTCTTGGGGTCCTTAAGCTCGGGGTAGAGCTTGCTTTCCAAACGCCAGCCGTGATTATCGGTTACGTGGAAGTGGTAGACGTTGTACTTGAGTTCCGTCATGGCCTCAAGTTCTTCCTTAATCAATTCGATAGGCAGGAAGTTGCGACCCACGTCATTCATGAAGCCGCGGATTTGCAAATCGGGGTAATCAACAATATCACAGCTAGCGAGTGTCGTTTGACCGCCTCGGCGAACAATCAACTGCTTGATGGTTTGCATGGCAAAATAGAAACCCTTCGTGCTGCTAGCTGTCACCGTCAAACCTTGCTCGGTAGCGGTGATGGCGTAAGCCTCGGCTTGGCGCCATGGGGTGTTCTTGCCTTCGGGCAGGGGGATGTCTGCCAATTTAAACTCGATGGGGTATCCACCCTTTTGATCAAGCTTGACCTCATGTTGGGCAAGGTAGGCTACCAAACCATCATGAATCAGTTGCATCTGTTCCGCATCGCGGCCTTCAATAGCAGGTGCTACAAGGCTCACCGAGCTTAATTGGACACTCTTGTCTGACCATTGAATGGTCTGAGGCATGGGGACAAGAGGAGGGTTCTCGTTAGAGAACTTTGCATAATTAGCACCATCAGCGGGATACAAGCTTGATGTATCTGGCGAGGCTTGCAGGGAACCTGCAAAACCAGCCAATGCCAGCAGGGGTGCAATGATATGTATATATTGTCGCATAGTCTATACAATACCATATCGGATATTCATTCGTCAAGGACGGAATGTGGGTGTCTGTAAAGTAATTACAGCCAATTTAAAAAAAGCCGCGCCTCTGAGGTGGGCGCGGCTTTTTAAATCGGTAATGGTTTAATCATTCTTCTCGGTGGAGAACTTGAGGCCGGGGAACTCGCGGATGCCGATACCCAGTTTATCAGCTGTAGGTAGGATGGGGGCGAAGGTGAACATCCAGCGGCGAATGGAACCACCACAGGGGCTCTTGATGACGATTTGGTTCCATCCCTCCTTCATCGGAACCATGGTGGGCTTGCGATAGAAGTAATTCTCGTCCGTGAGGGGTTCTTCCACATTCTGACTGGTGTTGCCTGACCACTTTGGGGCCGGAATAGCCTTGCCATTGACATAGAACACGGGCTTGGAGTGATGCCATTGCCCAGGGGTGTTGGGGCCACCGTAGGAACGGTCGCTCGCGGGCCAGTGCTGACCACTAATCCAGCAGGGTACATTCTGCTTCTTGGGGCTGTAAATGTACTGCATGGCATAATAGGTGCTGTTGGTGGACGTGGTGCCAAACTGACCACCATTAAATGGCGTTGGGTAGGTGCAGTACTGCTTGTAAATGACCGTATGCCCCGTAGCAGAGCCGTCCCATGAGAAGTCCTTGCCGTCAATGGAATAGCTATCCTTGATATCCTTGCCTCTTTTCACGTCTTTATCTATATCAAACTCCTTAGCCACGTCGCCACCATTGGGGATGGGACCAAGGATTTTCCAATGGACGTTGGCTTGGCGAACATAGGGGAACTCCAAATCCGTGAAGAATCGGTCGCGGATAGCGAGAACGATGTCTTCGCTCTCGGCAAAGGACTTCAACAAATCGCTACCCTTTGCGGGTAGGTTGCTGTAGTAGGGCAACAACTCGTCCTGTCTTGCATCCACCGCCAACTTGGGGTGGGGGTTATGCCAGAGTGATTGGCTGCAGAAGGCCATCCCGACAAAAAGGGGTGTCTGGGTGAAGTGATGTCGGGAATCCGACATCTTAATATCTGGCCATGAGCAGAGGATGAAGCCCAAGCCATTTGCATTGGGATAGGGGCAGGGGCGGCGGAAGAAATAGGTTGCCGCACACTCAAAGGCGTCAATATGGTTGATGTAGGTATCTTGGGAATCGATGTAATCACCACCTGGTGTTGGTCTCGCCTTAGGATTGCCAACCCCAAACCAAAGTTGCTCAATGGCCTTGTCGTCACCCGCACCCTTGTATTTATTAGGTACCATGCCCGGTGACCAGTGAATCGCGCGACGACCTGTTGATGCGACGGCGTCGTAGTATTGCTCCAAGGTCGCAGCACTCACATGCTCATTGCTCTTGGCTTCATCGGTGCCGATGTGGATATAGGGTGTGTCCTCAACACTGGTTAAGGAGCCCAATTCCTTGATGAGCTCGACCAATGTTTCTGTCACCTTGGGGTCTTCCATTTTATTAACCTTCATCGCCATGCGGAAGGCAGCGGTGTGACCGGGCATATCGAGCTCGGGGATGACCATGATATTGCGCTGACGGCAGTATTCTACAAATTCCTTGTATTCCTTTTGGGTGTAAATCTCACCAGGGAAGCGGGTGAAGTTTTTAGCACTCTTCAATTGGGGGTATTTTTTGCTCTCCAAACGCCAGCCATGATTATCTGTCATATGGAAGTGGTAGACGTTAAAACGCAGTTCTGCCATCGCGTCAATCTGCTTCTTAAGCATGCTGATGGGCATGAAATTGCGACCACAGTCATTCATGACGCCACGGATTTTTAAATCGGGGTAATCGAATACCTTGCAGAGGGGGAGTGTTGTTTTGCCATCACGCCTGACCATCAATTGTTTCAGAGTCTGTATGCCATAAAAGAATCCTCGTGTGCCACTGGCGCTGACCGTGGCACCCTTTTCTCCGACGATGAGCATATAAGCTTCAGATGCTCGCCAATCCTCGTTCTTGTCGTCAGGCATGGGCATTTTTGCCGCCTTAAAAGAAATCCTGTATTCGCCAGACTTCTTGTTGTACTTGACCCCATGCTTGGCACAGAAACTTGCTAGCTCCTTTTGCGTGAGGAGCATTTGTGCCGCATCCTTACCTTTGATTGGTGGTGCAGAAAAGCGAACGGTACTAAGCTCGACGACCTTATCTTCCCACTCGACTCGTTGAGGTGTCGGAAGAAGAGGTGGTTTTTTTGCGGAATACTTGGCATAATTCGCTCCATCGGCAGGGTAGAGGGGGCTTGTTTCTGGTGCGGCCTGAATTGAACCAGCTAAGCTGATGAAGGCCAGTAGAGGTGCGAAAAACTGAGAATACTGTCGCATAGTCTATAATATAGCATAGGGCACCCCCCTCAGGTCAAGAGTAAAGGGGACCTTCCAAAACTCATCACGCCTAATTTTGCAAGGTGCCCTAAAGAACTCCGTACTTGCTATGTTGGTGTGGGGGTGGTATGATTGTCGAATCATGAGAGACGGTATCTCCTACATCAATCGCTACACGGGCGAAGTTGAACAAGAGCAGGTCTTGGGCGAAAAAGCTTTGCGTTGGGTTTATGGTACCGCATTGGGTCGTTTGAGCTTGCATGCGCTCATTAAGCGCGCCTGTTTTTCTAAGTTGCTGGGTTGGTTGAAGTCTCGCCCTGCTAGCAAAAAGGATATTGCTCCCTTTGTTCAAAGCTTTGGCATTAAGATGGAGGAGAGCGCCAAACAGCTGGGTGAATTTAGCAGCTTTAATGATTTCTTTTACCGCAAATTGAAGGCGGGTGCCCGCCCGCTTTGTGGTGAAGGGCAGGTGGCATTACCTGCCGATGCCCGCCACAGCGCATGGCAAAATGCGGCCGAGATGCAGGGTGTCTTCGTCAAGGGGCAGCGCTTTGATTTGCCCGCCCTGCTGGGCTCGGAGGAGCTGGCGGCGCAATATGAACAGGGGGCTGTCATTTTATCGCGCCTCTGCCCGCTGGATTACCATCGCTTCCACTTCCCGCTGGCGGGGGTTCCCGATGCCGCGCAATTGATACCCGGTCCGCTGGCGAGTGTTTCGCCCTATTGCCTCTCCCAGAACCTCTCGTGGCTTTGGACGAATAAGCGCGAGCTCACCATCCTGCACACGCAGGATGCAGGTGATGTTCTGCTGCTGGCGGTTGGGGCAACGGGCGTTGGTTCCATCTTTCAGACCTATGCGGCTGGTCAGGCCGTGCAAAAGGGGGATGAGCAGGGCTACTTTGCCTTTGGGGGCTCCACCGTGATGTGCTTTTTTCTACCCAATCGCGTGCAGATTGCCGAGGATTTGCTAGCCAACACCGCCAAGGGGATGGAGACATTCGCGCGTCAGGGTGACGTGTTGGCGCACTTGGTATAAGGTTCCCATATAAGGTTCCTTTAAAAGAAAGCTCTTGCCTTCTTTTTGGCTATCAACTACACTCTTCGCAGACATGTACGCTGAACTGATTAGCCAGATTGATAAACACCACGATATTGCCGTGATGGCGCATTTTCGACCCGATGGCGACGCCATTGGCTCCAGCCTTGCCTTGGGGCTCGCCCTGCAAGCCTTGGGGAAGAAGGTACGCTTCTTCAATGAAGACCCACTGCCCCCACGCTACGCCTTCTTGGCGAGCTCGGAACAATTTGAGACCTTGCCCGAAACGCTTTGTTCGGAGATTGGTATGGTCATCTGCGTGGACTGTGGCGCGTGGAAACGCTTGGGCGACCACGCTATCGAGTTGCTTGACCCTGCGACCTGTAAGGCCTTCATCGCCAATATTGACCACCATGGCAGCAATGAGATGTATGGACAAATCAACATCGTTCAAGCCCATCAAGCCGCGACAGGCTGCATGATGGTTGATTTGATTGACGCCCTTGGTGTCCCCATGACGCCCGCCATGGCAGCGGCTCTTTATGTCGCCATCAGTACGGATACAGGCTCCTTCCAATACGGTAGCACGACGGCAGAGGTCATGCGCACGGCCGCCCGCCTCATTGAATGTGGGGTCGATGTGCAGGATGTCAACCGCCGACTCTACCAAGAAACACCCCTGAGCACCCTGATGGTCAACCGAGAGGTGCTCAACCACATGGTGGTGGAGATGGAGGGTCAGCTCTCCCACTACAGCCTCGACATGGCAACAAAGGAGGCGATGAATCTCGACCTTGACGACACCAAGGACTTGGTGGAAATCATCCGCGTGATTGAAGGCGTGAAGGCCTCGGTCATCTTTGAAGAGCTGGAATGCGGACGCATCCGCCTCTCCCTGCGCTCCAAGGACCCGCTGGTGGATGTGTCGCGCGTCGCCGCCCTCTTTGGTGGCGGTGGTCACAAGATGGCTGCCGGTATCCGCATGCGTGACACGCTTGCGGTCTGCCGCGATAAGGTCCTTGCCGCCCTTCGTGAAGAAATCTCCCAAGCCAGCCAACAAGCATGAGTGATAGCCCCGAAACCCAGCCCAAAAAACGCCGTCAGCCCCAATTCAAGCGAGAAAAGGTGAATTACCCAGCCCCCCCCGATGGGCTTTTGCTGGTGGATAAAGACCAAGGTTTTACCTCGCACAACGCAGTTGCCCTTTGCCGTGGCATTTTGCACACCAAGAAGGTGGGTCACTGCGGTACCCTTGACCCCATGGCAACGGGCATGTTGCTGGTGGTCATCGGCAAGGCGACCAAGTGGCAAGATGCCCTGATGTGTGAGGATAAACTTTACACAGGAACGGTCAAATTTGGCATTGAAACCAACAGCCAAGATGCCGATGGCGAGGTCGTCAAGGAATGTCCAACCGATAGCCTGACAGAGGAATCCATCCGTGCGGCCTTCGAGCATTTTACGGGTGCGTTTGACCAAGTCCCCCCCATGTTCTCGGCTGTCAAAATCAATGGAGTCGCCTGCTACAAGCTCGCCCGCAAGGGGCAGGAGGTGGAGCGCAAGGCGCGCCACGTCAAGGTCTTTGGCTATAAGATTAGCCGCATCGACTTAGCGACGGCCGAGGTGGATTTCGAGGTGCATTGCAGCAAGGGCTTTTACGTGCGCACCTACGCCCACGAGATTGGGCAGATGCTGGGATGCGGTGGGCATTTGACCGCCCTGCGTCGCACGCGCTCGGGGCATTTTGAGTTGAGCCAAGCCATTGATGTCCCCAGCCTCAAGGCCTGCAATGCGGAGGAGCTCTCCGCCAAAATTATCCCTCTTCAAGAAATTGTCGACACGCTTAAAGCCAACGAATTGAATGAGAATTCTCCGCAAGTTTGAGGAGCTTCGCGCCTTGGCGCAGCCCATCTCGTGGGCGCTGGGCTTCTTTGATGGCATGCACTTGGGGCACCAAGCGGTGCTTCAATCCGCGCGAAGTGAAGGTGCCCTTTGCGGCATGTTGAGTTTTGCCCAGCACCCCATGAGTTTGCTGTGCCCCGAGCGTGCGCCTTTGCTCATTCAGCCTCAATACAGTCAGCGTATGGCCACAGCGCAAGCTTGTGGGGTGGATGTGCTTTTACTGCTCGATTTCACACCCGAGCTCGCAGCCTTGAGCCCACGCGACTTCCTACAAAAACTCGCCTGCTACGCCCCCATCGCAGGCATCAGCATGGGCGATAACTGCCACTTTGGCTACCGCGGGCAGGGGGATGCCGCCTTCTTGCGCGACTATGCCCACCAGCAGCATTGGGCTTGCCACATCGCCGAGATGAGCTTGTTGGATGGCGAGCGCATTTGCTCCTCCCGCATCCGCGAGGTCTTGAAAATGGGGCAACTCCCCCTCGTGCAATCCATGATGGGTCGCCCCTTTAGCATTATGGGGGCGGTGGAGCACGGTCAGCAACTCGCCCGCCAATTGGGTTTTGCCACCGCCAACATCGCCCTGCCAAGCGATGCCGCTTTGCCTCCCTTCGGGGTCTATGCCGTCAGCAGCATGATTGATGGTGTTTGCGTCAAAGGTGTTGCTAATCTTGGCTTGCGCCCCACCATCGATGAAGCGCACAAAGTCGTGCGGCTCGAAACCCACTTCTTCAACTGGGCAGGCGATTTATATGGGCAGCAGCTCAGCATCGAGCTCCACCAATTCATCCGCCCCGAGCAACGGTTTTCTGGGCTGGCGGAGTTAAAAGCCGCCATTGCGCAGGATAGTGATGCAGCGCGAACTTATTTTACATAAAAATCATCAATCAAACGCCTAACGATTACCATGATTTACTCTACTCTCAAACAAATGATTTTGCTGCTCTCCTTGAGCGGAATGGCTCTTGCTACCGATTTAAACTTGCCACCTGTCTTTACGGAGGCCGAGTTGAGCCTTATTCAGGGCGATCAACTCAAGCTCACGCAAGCTAAGCTCAATTTAAAGCATGGTGTGGCGGGGGTGCGACCCTGTTGGATTGCCGAGCGCGATTATTACCTGCGTTGCCTGCGCTTACTCAAGGCTAAGGACAAGGCAATACAAGAGGAAAATGCCTTGCTGATGCAATCTTGCCAAGATAGGATTTTAGAGAGCGATGCCAAGCTGATAGAGTTGTTGGAACGGCTTGAAGTCAACGGATTTGCAGCTAAGAGTGAGGTTGAAAAGACCCGCATTGAGCTTTTAGCGCTTCATTTGAAGGACTTGCACTTGAGTGAAGAAGAGGCAGCGGCAACCCGCCAAGCTCTCGACCAGTCCTGCGAAGTTTACCTCACACAGATTCGTAAGGAGTACGAAAACGCGACGATTCCGTTTAAGGATGTTCAAGCCGCTGAAGCTTTTGTCGCTGAAATTTTAGGGGGCCTTGCAAGCTCCCATTAATAAAACTCGCGCGGTGCCTCGAGCGGTAGGGCCTGCATGAATTTGAGCCCGTAGGGCTTGTTGGTGATGCGGGCATCCAGTAGGACAATCATTCCCTTGTCTGTCTTTGATCGGATGAGCCGCCCTACGCCTTGTCGGAATTTGAGCACGGCTTCGGGTAGGCTGTAGTCGGAGAAGGGTTTGCCGCCCGCCTCGGCGATGGCTTCGCAGCGCGCTTCGGTCAAGGGGTTGCTGGGGGATTCAAAGGGGATTTTGGTGATGATGACGTTGGAGAGGGCTTCCCCCGGTACGTCCACCCCAGTCCAAAAGCTTTCTGTCCCGAAGAGTACGCTGTCCACATCGGCCTTGAATTGCTCGACCATTTGGCTGCGTGTTTGCCCTTCCCCCTGCATGAAGAGTGCCCAACCTTGCTCCACACAGAAGGGGCGGATGCGTTTTTCCATGGCGCGCATCAGCGCGTAGCTGGTGAAGAGGACGAAGGCGCGACCCTTGGACTCCAAGAGGGCTTTTTCAATCCACCACGCCATGGCGTGGTGGTATTCCTCCTCATCCCCATCTCGGGCGGGTGGGTGTGGCATGCTGCGGGCGGCTACCACGCGCATTTGTTCGGCAAAGTTGAAGGGGCTTCCCAAGCTGAGCGTCTCCACGTCTTCCGCCCCGATGCGCCCGACAAAGTAGCTCATGTCGTCCCCTGCGGTGGCAAGGGTTGCGCTGGTTAGGACGATGGCTCTGTCCGCATTGAAAAGTTTTTCGCGCAGCACGCTGGCGACATCAATGAGCGCGGCACGCAAGTTCATGTACTTGCCTTCAGCCCCTGCGCTTTCCGCCCAGTAGACGTAGCCTTCTTCGCTCATGCTGACCATGGTGCTGACTGCTGTTCGGTAGGAGAGTAGTCGCCCCGCGATGTCCATGAGTTCGGAGCGGCTCAGCTCGTTTTCCACCAGCTGCAGGGCTTCTTTGATTTCGCGCTCCAGCACTTCCAAGGCGGGGCTGAGGATGTCCTCTGTCCACTCGCCATGGCGTAGCCTGATGGTGCCGTGGTTTTCATCGAGGTTGCAGTCCTCCCGCGCGATGTCAAAAAATTCATCAGCTGCCATTTGGGCATCTTCGACATATTGCAGCATGCGGGCGGTGGCGTACTGCTTCAGGCTGCCTTTGTGGGTGCGCTTGTTGTACAGGCGCATGAGTTCATACTTGATTTCACTCTCCGATAGATGGATGCCTAGCTGGTTGGCAGCGACGGTTTCGATGGTGTGCGCCTCATCCAAAATCAAAAAGTCATTGGGGAAGATGAATCCAGGCATGCGTTCCATCTCATCGCTTTGGGTCAAGTCCGCCAGGGCGAGCAAGCCGAAGAAGAGGGTGTGATTGAGCACGACGACCTGCGCCTCCTGTACCCGCAGGCGGGCAGCTTGGTAAGGGCAGGTGGTGCCGCAGTTGCGCGGGGTGCAGACGTGGTTCTCGCTACAGACTTGCGCCCAGACCTTGGGGCTGATGGCAAGTTCTTTGGGTAGCTCGGCCAAGCTGCCTTCTCCGCAGTCTTGCGACCATGCGTAGAGGTCGTGGAGTTGCTTGGCTTCCTCCTGATTGAACAAATCCTTCATCTGCGCCATGGCGCGCTTGAGGCGTGTGACGCACAGGTAATTGGCGCGCCCTTTGAGCAGGGCTGCGCGGAAGGGGATTCCCAGCGCTTTTTGCACGGTGGGGATGTCTTTGTGGAAGAGCTGCTCTTGCAGGTTGATGGTGTGGGTGGAGATGATGGCCTTTCGCTCATGCTCCAAGGCGAAGCGAAGGGCGGGGATGAGGTAGGCTAGCGATTTGCCAACGCCTGTCGAGGCCTCGATGAGGACGGGGGCTTCGTCTTCCAAAGCGAGGGCGACAGCCCCAGCCATGCGCTGTTGCTGCTCGCGGAATTCAAAGCCCTTTGCCGCAGAGAGGATGCCTGTTTCGGAGAAGTCCGAGAGGCTCTGCTCGTATAAATCCCCCACGCTTTTAGTTGAGTTGGCGACTGCTCGTCATGGGGAGGCGCAAGTTCAGGGGGATGTTGGTGAAGAAGCTGCGAAGCTCCGTCGCCTTGACTTTGCCATCGATGAAGTACCAATGGTTGAGCTGTGTTCCGCGGGTGGTGCTGCCTGCGTCAACCGCTTCATCCCGAACGGCATAGATGAAGCTTTTTTGCTCCACGCGCACGCGGCCGCCCGAGCGGGGGTCGGGCACGCTGATGATGAAACTAGTAGGTAGAATGACGAGTCGGCTGCGGTCGCCACCCACTTGCAATTCGTCCACTTCGCGCTCACCTTGGGTGTCACGACGGACTCCGCTCGCGACACTCTTGGGCAGGCCTAGCACATATTCAGAGACTGCTGGAGAGACGGTGAAGCTCTCCACCTTAACCCCTTGCTGCTTCATCTTGCGCCCCATGTCCATGTAACTTTGGCGCAGGGCGCGCTCGTTGGCGGCCATGCGGGCGGTGGCTTGGGCATCGGTCTCTTTGACCGACCCCATGAATCGCTTGGCGGCCGCTGCCCCAGCGCGTTCATCGCGCATGCTGTATTGGTCGGCGTAAAGGCGTTTGAGTGGGGGGTACATGCGATCGACCATCCAACTCATATCCAAGTCGCGGATGGCGCCGGTGAGTTCTCGGGCTGCCTCCAAGGCACTTTGGGAGGCCTGCGTCGGTGTTTGCGCCTGCACGAGTGGGGCAAGTGCCATGCAGAACATCAGGAAGAAAGCTTTCATCACCTTATCTTATCATATGCTTTTCAGAGAGCAAGACTTATTCGTCCCCCTTGCCCGCCATGTACCATGAGATGACACCACCGCCAAAGAGCAGGAAGCAGAATCCCGCGTAGCTGATTTTGTGCGCCAACTCGGGATTGCTACCAGCTAAGCAGGCATGCACCCCAGCGAGCACCAGTGCACCCACCATCAAAAAAATGAAGCAATGTTTATTCGTCTTCCACATAACTGGGATGGATTTTAGAGCCAAATGCTTGAGGTGACAAGCCCAAATCATGACAGAATTCCGCCAAACTGAACGGATTTGAGCTTGCCCCCTGCAAGTTGAGTATGTTATATTGATGGGGTATGAAACGCACATTGATGCAAATTGCCCTCGGTACTTGTGTAATCGCGGCGCTGACCTCTTGCAGTAGCACGGACGAAGATGGCTTTATGGCCTACGAAGAAGCCACTCCTATGAGTGAGTATGAAGTAGCAGCTGACACCATCCCGCCATGGTTGATCAACGATCCAGAAGTTCGCCAAATTGCTGCGGGTTCCCGCACGCCGACTGTCGACCGTAACACCATCTCTATCCCTGAACCAGAGAACACGGTTGCCTCCACTGGTGGCACCTTCTCCATGGGTCAAAACCAAGGTTACCGTGAAGAACCTATCGCTAAGGTGGAAGACATCGTCGCCTACGAACCCTCCGCAGTTGATACCCCTGCTGGTGTTGTGGCACCTAAGCCCAAGCCAACCCCGCCCCCACCGACCAAAAAGCCTAAGAAGATTAGCAAGCCCACCATGGTTATCTACACCGTGCGCGCTGGTGATAACTTGAGCTTGATTGCCTCCCGAAGCGGCACGACGGTTGCGGCCATCCGCAAGCTCTCGGGCATCAAGGGTAACCTGATTCACCCCGGTCAAAAGATTAAGGTGCCTTACACCCCACAAAGCTATAAGTTCACGAGCAAGAAGGGTAGCACCACTAAGAGCAAGACCCACACCGTGCGTCGTGGCGAAACAGTTGATAGTATTGCACGCAAGAACGGACTTAACTTCCGCCAAGTGCTGAGTGCTAACAATATGTCCCTGTCCGATGCCAAGCGTCTTCGCGTCGGTCAAACGATTAAGATTCCTGTCAAATAAGGCATTGCCTTGAACCCCTGTCCCTGTGGTGCTTCATCCAATAAGTGCCACAGGGCTTTTTTGTAATCCCCCGCTAACAGAAAGACCCTGCTATGAAAAAAATTATCCCATGGACCTTAGGCATCAGCATCTTACTGGTAGCCTGTTCCCCAAGCCCCACTGGTCCTACGCAGCCAGTGGCACCCGTTCTTGCCCCCACCGCGGCAGACCCATTTTTAGCTGATTTGCCCCCAGGGACACCGCGTAACCCCCTTGATTTGCAAGGAAAGAACGCTCCAAACTACGTCAACCCCTATCCTGTAGGGACGCATGCCCACTTTGCGGCTCAACCAGAATACCCTAAAACAATTAAAACATGGGTAGCCAAGCCCTTGATGGCGCAGTTGACCAAGCAAAATTCTAAGATCATCATCTGTCTGCCGCAGCAGCGTGCCCGCGTTTATGTCAAGGGGCATGTCGCCATGGACTGGGCTGTCTCTACCGGTGTTGATGGTCACTTGACCCCAACAGGTGTCTTCCGCGTCATGCAGAAGAAGGAGAAGCATAGCTCTACCCGTTATGGAAAATTTGTCAAATCCAGTGGTAAAACAGCCAATCATAATGCCGACTTGGCCAATGGTTTGCCCGAAGGGACGGAATTTGTGGGTGCCTCCATGCCCTACTGGCACCGCCTGACTTGGGATGGCGTGGGTCTGCATAGCGGCAAGGTCGTACCAGGTCGTCGCCTGTCCCATGGTTGCATCCGCAGCCCCTACAAGGCCATTCAGATGTTTTACGATTACTCGCAGATGGGCATGCCCGCCTACATCACCCGTGGGGTCGAGGATTACTCCAACGGAGGCCGCGTCTCGCCCGAGGATGTTAAGTACCGCCCCTTGCCCAATAACGACTACACGGATAATCTGATTCCACCACCAAAACAAGCGAAACAATCATGATTGGGCGTAACTATCATTGCGTCAATAGGCTGCTTTATGCCACTAGCTCGTTGCTTGTGGTCGCCGTTTGTGTTTACGTTTTGCACCAGCAAAGCTGGGCGCAGATGTTCGAGTTGAGTAGCGGCAACTACCAAAACCTGCTGGCCTTGGTCGCCATCTTCGTCACCCTTCTTTGGGGGGGCTACTTTTTGGTGCTTCGCTACCGCGTTGATGAGCAGGGGGTGAGTAAGCGTATTTTATCAAATAAGCACTTGAGCTGGGATGAGATAGCCGACATCGACTTGAGCGAGATGGAGCAGGGTGGTCAAGCCCAGCTCAAGCTGAGTTTTAAGGCGAGCGATGGACGTGCCATCGTGATTTCCTCCGAACTTCTAGCCTTGGAGCAGATGGAAGAATTGATTGCCGATTTGCGCGAAGCAGGTAAGCTGCCTAAGTCTGAATCGGAGGATTAAGGGTCCCCTTAACGCACATTTCGCATGACCTCTTGAAGCTGGTCAATCACTTGGCTGGCCGTCACCGACAGGGGGCAGTTGAGCAGCTGCCATGCCTCTTCAGCAGCATGACCACAGAGCCAAGCGCCCGTGCAAGCTGCTTCGTGCTGGGGCGTGCCCTGTGATAAGAAGCTGGCAATGACGCCCGCGAGGCAATCGCCTTGCCCACCATTGGCCATAAAGCTACCCCCATTGCTGTTGTAGGCAATGCCCTTGGGGCTGGCGATGAGGGTTCGAGCCCCCTTGAGCAGCAGGGTGCAGGGATGTAGGGCGATGAAATCTTTGGCCCACGCCAAGCGCGTGCTGGTCATGCTGCCTGCCAGTCGCGTCATTTCCCCCACATGTGGGGTCAGGACGGCATGAGCGGGGACGCGCCAGCCATCGCGTGCCATGAGGTTGAGCCCATCGGCATCAATAAGCATGGGGCAGCTGGTTGATTCGACGATGTGTTTCAGGGCGAGTCGGTTGGCGGTGTTGGGCTGACCCAGACCTGGCCCAATCAGCAGGGCATTGGCTTTGCTCAGGTCGATGTCTGCGTAGGATTCCACGCGCTTGAGCATGATTTCGGGGGCGAGACGCACGGCCAAAATATCGTAGATATCAGGCAAGCAATAGAGGGTGATGAGACCCGCCCCAGCGTGCAAGGCAGCTTCGGCACACAGTTGGGCAGCGCCAATATAGCCTCGGCTTCCTGCGATGATATGCAGGTGACCAACGCTGTTCTTGTAGCTTTCCACTGGGCGCCGCTTGAAGTTGGGGGCGACTGTTGTCGCGGTGATGAGTTGGGCTTCGTGTAGGGGTAGCTCGACCTCGGGCAGGGGGATGGGCAGCAGCCGCCCGACCGAGGCGGTGGCGCTATCCGCTAGCAGCGGCTCTTTGACGGCACCCAAGCAAGCCGTGATATCCGCTTGAACACAGGCACCATCGCCCTCCAGACCCGTGGGGATGTCGATGGCTAGGGTGCAGGAGCCGAAGTTGCGGCTGCGCAGCTCGTTGATTTCGACCACAAGCGCATCGTAGGGTGGGCGCAGGGGGCCACGAGCACCTGTTCCCAGCAAGCCATCAATGATGAGAAGGCGAGCATTCCCCAAATCAGCTGGCAATTCCTCCCCCTCCAAATAGCCGCTCTCGCGCAGCTTTTGGAGTTGAACTTGAGAATCTTCACTGAAGCGAGCTGTGTGGCGCAGGATGACAGGAACGCCCAGTTGGGCTGCTAAGCCCATGGCATCACCCGCGTTGTTGCCATGACCCGCATAGACTATGCACTTATCGTAACAGCGCCAAGCATCGGGAGATGTAGACGACCACGCGTGATGAAGGCGCTCAATGGCGAGATTCATCAACTCTAGGGCTGATGTTTTGCCCGAATCAAAGAGTTGCTGCTCGGCAGCGCGCATGGCTGCATTGCTGGTGATGTTCATGGGGGGGAAGTAGTGAGATAACGAAAAAAGCGCCCACCCCGTGGGATGGACGCTTGTCAAAAAAGAGGGGGGGATTACATGGTCATGCCACCATCGCAGGTGAGCACCTGACCCGTGATGTAGCGAGCATCGTCGGAGGCGAGGAAGAGAGCGCAGTTAGCGATATCCTCGGGCTTGCCCATATCCTTCATCGGGATTTTGGCAAGGATGGCTTCCTTCGCCTTTTCGGGGATGGCGTCGGTCATCTCGGTGGCAATGAAACCGGGGGCAATGACATTGCAGGCGACCTTGCGAGCAGCAAGCTCTTGAGCCAGCGACTTTGTGAAACCAATGAGACCAGCCTTGGAAGCCGCGTAATTAGCCTGACCAGCATTACCAGTGGAGCCAACGATGGAACCCATGTTAATGATGCGACCGGCGGAAGACTTGGTAATGTTGCGCATCAAAGCCTTGCAGAAGAGGAAGACACTCTTCAAATTGGTATCCATGACCGCATCCCAATCAGCCTCCTTCATACGCATGAGGAGGCCATCCTTGGTGATACCGGCATTATTGACCAGAATATCGATTTGGGGGAACTCGGCCGTGATTTCCTTGATAGTAGCATCGACACAAGCGGCATCAGCCACATCGCAAGGGAAGGCCTTGCAGGAGTCGGGGTACTTGGCATTGATAGCATCAGCGGAGCCACCGCAGGAGGCGGGGTTACGAGAGATGAGAATTACCTTAGCACCTTCTTGGGCAAAGCGTTCGGCAATAGCTTGACCGATGCCGCGACCGGCACCAGTGACAATGGCTGTTTTAGCTTCAAGTCGTTTCATGATGAAACCATTCTAGTGGATAGGGCGCGCCTTGGCAAGAAAAGAATGCGTGGCACAATAAAAGCCGCAACGATGCGCAGCATCGTGAGCCTAGTGCAGGATGGCAAATCCTGCTAGGGTCAAGGGACAAAGTCCCTGTGGGTTTGGGCAAAGCCCAGCCCGTCGGGAGACCTGCCGGAGGCTGAGTCGAGTAACAAAATCATCAAAGAACACAAATGCTCGCGTGGCAAACCAAGCAAGGTGTTTGCACCAGTTACTCGAGGGGGGGGGGGGGGGGGGGGGGGGGGGGGGGGGGGGGGGGGGGGGGGGGGGGGGGGGGGGGGGGGGGG
>JAWXTZ010000007.1:0-45415 GCA_044433085.1 Akkermansia sp. | reverse complement strand
GCCGTTGGGCGGCTTTGGAACTCGGGGGGGTATTGGCAGGCGATGAAGAAGGGGTGCTTGGGTAGCTCGACCACTTCGACCAGTCCGTGCTCGTCGTTGGTGGCGGAGATGAGCATGCCGGCGTCTTCGATGCGGGTGCGGAAGTCTGGGTTGAACTCGTAGCGGTGGCGGTGGCGTTCGGAGATGCTTTCCTTCTTGCCGTAGAGTTTGTAGCACAGGCTGCCCTTCTTGATGTGGGCGGGGTAGGCGCCAAGGCGCATGGTGGCTCCCTTGGTTTCGATGTGCTTTTGTTCGTCTTGCAGGCAGATGACGGGGTTGGTGCTCTCTGGTGCAAATTCGGTGGAGTTGGCATCGGCTAAGCCCAGTACGTTGCGGGCGTATTCGATGACGGCGACTTGCATGCCAAGGCAGATGCCCATGAAGGGGATGTTGTTGACGCGGGCGTATTCCACGGCTTTGATTTTGCCTTCGATGCCTCGGTCGCCAAAGCCACCTGGTACGAGTAGGCCGTCGATGCCTTCCAGCGAGCTGGTGTCGCCCTTTTCGAGCTCTTCGGCATCAATGCGTACGATTTCGACGCGGCAGTCGTTGGCGGCTCCCGCGTGGGTAAAGCTTTCGTAGATGGATTTGTAGGCGTCTTGCAGGGCGATGTATTTGCCAACAACTGCAATCTTGACGCTGTGTGATGGGTGGATCACGCGGCCGACAAATTGTTGCCAGTCATCCATCTTGGGTTTGGGTACGGTGATGCCCAGTACGTCGGTGACGATGCGGTCAAAGCGGTCGCGTCCCAGATTGAGGGGGCATTCGTAGATGCTGTGTTGCACGTCTTGGAAGGCAACCACGTTGCGTGGGGGGACGTTGCAGAACATGCCAATCTTCTTCTTTTCGTCGTCGGTGAGGTTGTCGATTTCTGTTCGGCAGACGATGACGTCGGGTTGAATGCCGATTTCACGCAGTTTGGCAACGCTCTGTTGCGTGGGCTTGGTTTTGGTTTCGCCTGCGGCTTTGATGTAGGGCAGCAGGGTCACGTGCATGAAGCAGCAGTTTTGGCGACCTACTTCAAAGGCAAATTGGCGCAGGGCTTCCAAGAAGAGGTAGCCTTCGATATCGCCCACGGTGCCACCAATTTCGGTGATGATGACGTCGCATTCTTTGTTCGCTTCGGTCAGGTCGTAGAGGCGTTGCTTGATTTCGTCTGTCACGTGTGGGATGTATTGGACGGTCTTGCCGAGGTAGTCGCCACGGCGTTCCTTCTCCAACACGCTTTCAAAGACTTTGCCGCTGGTCAGGTTGTTGAGGCGGGAAAGGTTGCAGTGGATGAAGCGTTCGTAGTGACCTAAGTCAAGGTCTGTCTCGGCACCGTCGTTGAGGACGTAAACTTCCCCATGTTGGAATGGGCTCATCGTACCGGGGTCGATGTTGAGGTAGGGGTCGAACTTTTGCATGGTCACGTCAAGACCGCAATGTTCAAGCAAGGTGCCCAAGGATGCCGCCGCAAGGCCTTTACCGAGGGAGGATACGACGCCGCCAGTGACAAAGATGTATTTCATGTGTTAGAGTGTGTTGGAGTGGGTTGGAGTGGGTTGGAGTGGGTTGTTTTTTGTTGAGGCTAGACTATCAAAGTCGGACGCACTAGTCGAGATAAAGCGAAAAAAATCCATCTTCGGTCTTGTTTGGTCTTGTTTGATGTGTTGATAGAGAGAGTTTTGTATATTCTTCTTGCTATGTATCGGGGCTGTGTTATACTTAGTTAATAATTTAACTAAGGTGAAACGAGATGCCATAGAAGAGTTGCGTGCTGCCCTACAGCACTTGGGCTGTGCAACGCGCCCCGCGCTGAGTGCTGCGACGGGCTTGAGCAAGGTGCGCGTCAATCAGCTGGTGGCGCAGATGCTGCGCACGGGCGAGCTGTGCGAGCTGCCCCAAGGCGTGATGACGAGCGGTCGTCCCGCTAGGCAATATGCTTTTGCGGGCAAGTTCGCGGAGCATTTGCTGATTTTTATTGATGCAGATGCTGGGGCGTATCGCGTTCAATTGGATGTGCTGGATGCCGTGGGCGGGCTCGTCGAATCGACGGAGAGGCGTTACGCGCATATTCAATCGTCGAGTTTCCCAGCCCTGTTGGAGGACTACGAGGGCAGGGGGCTACAATCGGTCGTCCTGTGCTTGGGGGTCGATTTGCGCTTCACGGGGCTGCGCGCTTTGGTGCAGGATCGCTGTGGTTGCCCCTTGCGGATTGAGGCCTTGTCTACATCCCTTGCCGAGCGAAGCGAGGCTAGCTTGAGCATCGCCTTTGAGGCTGGGCGCATCCCCCGCGCCCACTACTACAGCGGGGGGCAATTGAGGCGAACAGGCAATGTATCCTTGTTGCCTATGCCCGATGATTGGGAGGGCTTGGATTACGAGGACAGAACGATGTTGGAGGAAATGGTGGCGCGCTTGGTGCTGTATTTGGTCTGCCCACTGACTCCTCAGCGCGTGCTTCTGTTTGCGGATTGTTGGAACGAGCGTTTGGAGAGTCGCATCCGATTCAACTGCTCTAGCAAGCTGAGAGAGATGGGCTTGCCCGAAATTGAATTTTGCCCCTTGCGCGGTACCACAGGGCTGCAACGCCTGCGACTCATGGTTGTTTAACGCTTTACTCTTGAGCGACCCATGCAAAGATGTTATACTTCTGAAATGGAAACAGAGCTGCCAGAAGATGAAAGCCCCGAAAATAAGATTGCTTATTTTAAGACGTATACAGAATATATGATACCCAAGATTATCGTTGCGTTTTTCTTGTTGAGCCTTACGATGGTATCCACCACTTTTGGGGGGCTATTTCACGGAGATGCGTTTATTCTAGCCTTTGTGCTCTTTGCTGTACTGATTGTCTTGTGCATCAAGCTTTTCTTCTATTTCCACAAGCGTTGCCCCTGTCCCTACTGTGGTCAGAAGAGCGCAACCATCTTTGTGCCTGATGAGCTTGATGAAACGCGTGATGATGATATGCGAGTTTGCTACCTGCACTGCACCCAGTGCAATGCCTTGGCGCGTACGGACATTCTTCACTACAAGCAAGGTGGTAAAAATGGCTACCGCCAAGACCCCCATTTCGATGCGTAAATTCTTCCGAACCTTCTGGCAAATCCTCGCGGTGGTATTTCCCATCGCCGCCCTGCTGCCGCGCGAAGCTAGCGCCAAGGCTATCACCATGGCACTCGTGCTGCTGGGATGCTTGGTAACAGGCGGGGTCATCCTTGTCCAAAACTACCAGCAAGTCCAGCAAGAGCGCGGCCCCATCCCCGAACCATCAGCCTTGGAAGCCGATATCAATGCCCAGCTCAATCAGCTTCAGCAAGCGAGTAAACGGCTTAGGGACTACCGCGAGAATCGCCAGCCCAATCCCGCCATGGAGAAAATTCTACAAGATTACCAAGCGCAAAAGGTGAGCTATGAGGGCTCCTTGCAACAAATCTGACGGAGGACGGCTTGTTGTGCATCTGGCACTCGCCCAACCGTTTGGGCTGGTGACAAAATTTTATCTTGCTTTGTCGTTTGGAATATTGTAAAAATATCACATAGATATTTTTTCAGATGAACATTATTGATATTCTACAAAAACGTTACTCCACTAAGGAGTTTGATTCCGCTGTCAAATTGACGGATGAGCAGGTGGCTGACATCAAGAGCTTGTTGCAGTTGTCGCCCTCCTCAACCAATATCCAGCCTTGGCATTTTATCGTGGCGACGACGGAGGAGGGTAAGGCTCGTGTGGCGAAGTCCATGCAGGGTTTCTATTCCTTTAATGCCGATAAAACGATGGGTGCCAGCGCGGTTGTTGTCTTTGCAACGCGTGTTGATATCAGCGATGAGTACTTGTTGCACGTCTTGGATGTAGAGGAGAAGGATGGTCGCTTTACCGAACCTGAATTCAAGGCGCAGATGCATGGCGGACGCAGCGCGTTCTTTGGCTTCCATAAGTACGATTATAAGGATGCAACGCATTGGGCTGAAAAGCAAGTGTATTTGAACCTCGGCAACTTCCTGTTGGGTGTTGCCGCCATGGGCTTGGATGCCCTGCCGATGGAGGGTTGCGATATGAAGGCTCTCAATGAGGAGTTTGGGCTTACAGAGAAGGGCTTCACCGCATCCTTCTGCGTGGCCATTGGTCAACACACGGGCAATGATTTCAATGCGTCCTTGCCCAAGTCCCGCCTGCCCCAGTCGGAGATTATTGAAATGGTTTAAGGTCCGCTTAACCTTCCATTTCTGTCATTTTAAAGCCACCTGCTTGTTCAGGTGGCTTTTTACTTGATTTTTATGCTTAAATAGGGCATAACTAGCTCATATGAGAACACTCTTGTACTTGGCCTTGACGGCGACCGCTGCGTTGACTTTGAGTCAATGTGGAAATTGTAATTGCGGTGCGGTGAATAAAGACTATCTTCGTGACGTACCTGTTACCACGAGCCAAAGCCTCTAATTGACAGCCTATGTCTTTTGAAATTCGTGAAAAGCCCGAGATGGTCGAAAGGGCCCTCTTGGTTGCCATCGGCTTACCTGGGGAGTCCCGCTACGACCGCGAGGCCTTGCTTAAGGAGTTGGAGGATTTGGTCAGCAATCTCGGCATTGGGATTGTCGGTACGCGTTTGGAATTTACCCGCGAGCTGCACGCCAAGTTCCTCTGTGGTGTCGGTAAGGCGGAGGAGATGCGCGATTTGGCCCAGTCGCTGGGTGCTGATTGTGTGATTTTTGATAACATGCTCGCCCCGTCTCAACAGCGCGAGTGGGAACGCCTGTGCGATGTTACGGTCGTTGACCGCGAAGAGATTATTCTCGATATTTTTGCCAAGCGTGCTCGCACGAAGGAGGCCACCATGCAGGTGGACCTTGCGCGCATGCAGTATGCCCTGCCACGCATGGCGGGGATGTGGTCTCACCTTGACCGCCAGCGCGGTGGTTCTGGTGGGGGCAAGGGTGGTGGTTCTGCCTCCCGCGGTGAGGGTGAAAAGCAGATTGAAACCGACCGCCGCATGGCGCGCGACCGCATCGATATGATTCGTAAGGAGTTGGAGTTGGTGCGCAAGCAGCGCAGCACCCAGCGCAAGGAGCGCAACCGCCAAGGCATCCCTACGGCCGCCATTGTCGGCTACACCAATGCGGGCAAGTCGTCCTTGCTCAATTTGATGACGGGGGCGGCCGTCTTGGCGAAGAATATTCTTTTTGCCACGCTGGAGACCACGAGTCGCAAGATTGAGTTGCCCGATGGGCAATCCCTCGTGCTGACCGATACGGTAGGCTTTATCCGCAATTTGCCCCATCGACTGATTGAGGCCTTTAAATCCACCTTGGAGGAAGCTGTGTTGGCGGATTTCCTCATCCAAGTGGTGGATGCTAGCGACCGCGATGCCATGGAGCATTACAAGACCACCTGCAAGGTTTTGGCCGAGTTGGGTGCTGGCGATAAACCCATGGTAGTCGTGTGGAATAAGTGCGATTTGATGGAACCCGAGGGGCGCGACGCGCGCTTGGCGGAGCTGCAAGCGGGCATTGATGTCCCTAGCTTGACGATGAGTGTGAAGGATGACATCGGTGGCGATGTGTTGCTGCAACGCTGTGTGGATTTGCTCTCTCACCGTGTGGTGAAGGCGACCTACCGCATCCCGCAATCCCTGAGTCGCGAGATTGCTTTGATGCACCGAGACGGCAAGGTCTTATCCACGGATTATGAGGGGAACGACATCCTTGTCGAGGCCTTATTGCCCAAGGAGTTTTCGGCCCGATTGAGCAATTACATCATCTCATGAACATGAAACGACTGGTTCTCATCTTGCCGCTTTTGCTCTTAGCAGCGTGCAGTTCAAGTTCTACAGGGAAGGTGAAGCGAAACACCACCCCTACCTTCGAGCAATTTGTGGCCAGTCCGACCTATGCCATGTCGGGCGATTTCTGGCGTGGCGAAGCCATCAAGCAGACCGACCCCAAGAACAGTAAGGTCATCATCTTGCTGGATGAACAGCGCGGCCGACTCTACATTGGTGGGCAGATTGCCATGGATTTCCCCGTCTGTACGGGGAAGGAAAACACCCATGAGACACCAACGGGTAAGTACCGCATCAGCCAGAAGGTGGAGGATCACCGCTCCAGCATTTATGGCTCCTTTGTCGATGATGCGGGCAAGATTGTCGAGGGGGGTATTCGCTCTAGCGACAAGCGCCCTGCTGGCACGCATTATCGTGGGGCTTCTATGCCTTATTGGATGCGCTTCAACGGCAGCATTGGGATTCATGAGGGGGATGTGTGGCGCAAGAGTTCTTCGCATGGCTGCGTCCGCGTGCCGACGGAGGTTGCTGAAATTCTCTTTGAAAAGATGGCGCTTGGCTCGGTGGTGGAGGTGCGCTAAGTCTTTTTCATTGACAAGCCCCCGACTCTAGGGTATCAATAGAATCATGAAATACGCAGTTGCCTCTCTCGGTCTCCTTGGTCTCTTGCTTTCGTCCTGCACGAGCTATGATAAGACCCAGCTGCTTGAAATTGTGGAGCTTCCTGTCAAATCGACGAAAAGCTATGATTGGAGCTGGCACAATTCCTCACTCCGTGCCCACTCTCAGTATATTTTCTACGGTGCCAACACGTCTAAGGAACGCATCGCGCGCCTCGGGGATTACTATTACGTCACGTGGTATGACCATGACCCCACGCAGGAAATCACGGTGCATATGTATTACACGCAATCCGCGACAGGCTCGAAGATTTTAGCGAAGACGGAAACCATCAAAGCCCCACGAGAGAAGACCGGCAAGCATAAGCATTTATTCTTTTTCAATGGTGCGGAACGCGCCCAGCGTGGTGATATCTTGAGTTGGAAGATGGATATTTATGCGGGCGATACCTTGCTTGATTCCAAGCAATCCTACCTCTGGCAGTAAGGGGGCACTTAACGCTATCTTTTGTCATGTCTATTCCTCAGCACACCATTGCCCTTGTCTTTGATTTTGACTTAACTCTTAGCCCTCACTGCATGCAGGAGGATACCATCTTTGATGAGTTTGGTATTGATGCCGCGCAGTTTTGGAACAAATGCAACACGCGTTCCCGTGCCGAGGGCTGGGATGATGAGCTCTGCTACCTCAAGGAGTTGCTGGACGCACTTCGTATGGATGGGGTCAGCAATCGCGATTTGGAGCGACTTGGTAAGAAGGTGGTCTTTTATGAGGGGATTCCTGAATTTTTTGCCGAGTTTGAATCCCGCGCCTTAGAGCCCCACCACCGTTCAGCAGGTTTGCATGTGGAGTTCTATATCATCTCAAGCGGCTTGAAGCCTATCATTGATGGCACGTCGGTGCGCCCCTTCATGCGCGAGGTTTTCGCCTGCGAGTTTAGCGAAAGTGGTGGCGCCATCGACTTCCCCAAGCGGGTTATTTCTCATACTGGCAAGACACAATTTCTCTTCCGCATCAACAAGGGGATGTTGAAGCATAGCGAAGATGTCAATGACCATCTGGATGCTTCGCTGCGCCCCATCCCCTTTAAAAATATGATTTATGTGGGCGATGGTCCGACGGATGTTCCCTGCTTCACGGTGATGCGCCAGATGGGTGGCACGAGTATTGCTGTCTACAACCCCAAGGATGAGACGCGAAAGAGCTTCCGCAAATGCTACAACTTGAAGGAGCACCATAATCGCGTCGATTACATTGCCCCAGCGGACTACCGTGCGGGTAGTCACCTGAGCCATGTCTTGGAGGAGCGTGTTCGCTGCATGGCGGATGATATCATCCAAGCCCGCCGCTCCTTGGTCGAGCAGGGAACCCGCACCGCCCCCAAATTGGGTGATTGATTTTTTTAGGGGGCCTGATTGTTTTCTTTATTGCACCTGATTGATTTGCGTCAGTCTGGCCTTGGGGCGACCAGAGCCACGCTTCATGATGCCGAGTTTCATGCTCAGTTGGTGCACGCCCGGTTCCAGTCGATAGGCGAAGAAGAGGCTTTCGAGTCGCTCTTTTTTACGCCATTCTAGCATGCAGGCATGGCGGTCTTGCTGAAGGAGGGGGGCACCCGCCCAGTCGCAATCTTGCAGTTCCATAATGAAGGCGTAGACGCCCTGAGCTGGAACCTCGATTTCAAGCTCGGCCAAAAAGGCCTGTTCTTGGGCACTGATGCGCAGCTCCTTTTGCTGGGGGTTGAGGAGGGATTCGTCACCGTGACCTTCGCATGCGGGTTGAAGGTACTCGCGGCGGCGCTTGGCTTCGCGAATGGCACCAAGCATGACGCTTGCCGCAACCCCAAAGGCGGTTACACAACCCCAAATCAGGTAGCCGCGTGCCAGTAGCAGGCTTAAGTTGGGGTCATCAAGAGCTAGTGCCGCCATCATCGCGAGGGTGACAAGACCTGTCAAAACAAGCCCCTGCCAGAAGCCAAAAAGCATGCCGGGGAAGAGGATGAAGAGGAGGCTGGTGCGCAAGCCACGACCCGTGATGGGTAGGGCACTGAGAATGTGGGCACGTGTGGCCGCTTGGGTGAGTTTGCAAAGCAGGACCTGTGGCGTGTCGGAAGATATATTCACGGCGAGACGATAACACGATGCCAGCAAAGCATCAAGTCTAAAACGGTACCTTGCAAGACATCTTTTCTTTTGTCCTGAATCGTTTTTGATGAAGAATCGTGCCTTGGGACTTGTAGTCTTACAGCTTGCGTGGTAAAATGTCGCAGTATGAATAAGATTAAGACGGCCGTTGTTGGTGCTAGTGGTTATATTGGTCAAGAGTTGATGCGTATTTTGTTGCTGCACCGCGGGGTGGAGATTGTTTGCGCGACTTCCCGCCAGTATGCTGGGCAGCAGCTTTGCGAATTATTCCCGCGCTTGACTGGCGTCCCCGGTTCGGAAATGGTGTTCACCAACTCCGAGGTAGAGGATATTGTCGCGACGGGTGCCGAAGTGGCCTTCTTGGCACTTCCTCATGGTGTGTCCGCCAGTTATGCTGGTGGTCTAGTCAAGGCTGGGCTTCGCATCATTGACCTCTCGGCCGATTTTCGTCTTAATGACCCTGCTGTTTATGAGGAATTTTATGGTGCGCCCCACCCTGATTTGGAGCTTCTGTCCGAGTCTGTCTACGGGATGCCCGAGTGGCATGCGGAGGAAATTAAGACCGCTCGTCTCGTGGGTTCCCCTGGTTGCTACCCCACCAGTATTCTACTGCCCCTCATCCCCCTGCTGCGCGATCAGTTGATTAAGCCCGAGGATATTGTGGTCAATAGCGGCAGTGGTGTTTCCGGCGCTGGTCGCAAGGCGGTTGTTAGCAGCCTTTACTGTGAGTGTAATGAGAGTATGCGTGCTTACAGCGTGCCTCGCCATCGCCATCTGTCTGAAATTGAGCAGGAGCTCAGCCTCGCGGCCGGTGAAAAGGTGCTCATCACCTTCACCCCTCACCTCATGCCAGTCAGCATGGGGATTTTGACGACGACGGTTGCCAAGTTGCCCGAGGGCGTGACGGCTGATGATATTACAGCCTGCTTTGAGAAGGCTTACGCCAACGCGCCTTTCGTTCGCTTGATGGGCGAAAATAAGCCAGCGGATACCAAGAATGTCACACGTACCAACTTTGCCGATATCGGCTGGTCGGTGGACAAGCGCACCAATCGCCTCATCCTGATGAGTTCCGAGGACAATGTTGTCAAGGGCTCTGGTGGTCAAGGCGTGCATGCCTTCAACTTGATGTTCGGCTTTGATGAGACCGAGGGTTTGTGGCTGATTTAAGTGGACCAAATTGATGCAGCCCATCCTCCTGATAGTCGATGATGAAAAGTCAACGCGCGACGTCTTAACGCTTGCGCTTGGCGATGACTATGAGGTTTTTGCTGCATCGAATGGACAGGCTGCTCGCGCCATCATGGAGAGTGAGCCTGTCGATATCCTGCTGACCGACCTTCGCCTCGCGGGGGAAAGTGGCATGGATTTGATTGATTTTGCTCAATCCTTGCCAACGCCCCCAACGAGTATCATGATGACGGCCTATGGCAGCGATGATACCGCTGCCGAGGCACGTCGCCATGGGGCGTATTATTTTGTCACAAAGCCGTTGAATTTGGATGAGGTGGAGTTGCTGCTTAAGCGAGCTGCGCACACCCGCCACTTGGAGCAGGAAAATCAGCAGCTGAGCACCCAGTTGCAGCCCCTTGGTGGGCTTGATCGCATGTTGGGCGATAGCCCCATCATGCAGGGTATCTTTAACCGCATCCGACAATTTGCCCCCAGTGTCGCCACCGTGCTGGTGGAGGGCGAGAGCGGTACTGGTAAGGAGTTGGTCGCGCGCGCGATTCATAACTTATCCGACCGAGCAAAGGGTCCATTTGTGACGGTGAACTGCGCGGCACTCTCTCCCCAGCTGATGGAGAGCGAGCTCTTCGGTCATGAAAAAGGAGCCTTCACGGGGGCTGTGCAACGCCGCCTTGGCCGCTTTGAGGAGGCGCATGGCGGGACGATTTTCCTTGATGAAATTGGCGAGATTGATGGTCCCACCCAAGTGAAGCTTTTGCGCGTTTTGTCCGAGCGCGAAATTCAGCGCGTGGGCAGTAATCAGAGCATCTCTGTGGATGTTCGTGTGGTGGCTGCGACCAATCGCCATTTGTCTGACATGGTGCAGGATGGTCGTTTTCGCTTGGATTTGTACCAGCGCATCAATGTGGTGGCTCTTCAATTGCCCCCCCTGCGCGATCGGCAAGAGGATTTAGTGCTGATGGCAAACGCTTTTGTCAAAGAGCTTTGCGAGCTCAATAAGAAGGAGCTCAAGTCGCTGACGCGCGACTCCCTCGACTTGCTACGGCGGTACGATTGGCCTGGCAATGTCCGTCAACTTCGCAGCGCGGTGGAGCATGGCGTGGTGATGAGTCCCAATGCTGAGATTTCTCCCCAAGATTTGCCTGATTACCTGCAAGATTCATCCCCAATTGTCACGAAAAAGAGCTTACAGACACCACAATGTAAGTTTAGCCTTGCCTCACTACCCACTTTTAATTTAGAATACATCGAGCGACAGGTGATTCTTGCAGCTTTAGAGCAAACGCGAGGGAACCGAAGTGCCGCAGCGGAACTCTTGGGACTTAATCGTCGCACGCTGCAACGCAAGATGTCAGCTGACCCAACATTCTACGCACCCTTCCTACTCTAACCATATCATGAAATCTGAACAAGAACAAAACTCCGAAGAATCGAGCAACGCTTTGGCGCGTTGGCTCCTCATTGCCATGGTGCTCTGCATCGCTGTGATTGAGATTTTTGTCTCCTTCCGTGGTCTCTTTGAACCAGCTGCGATGGATCAAGCCCAAATTGCGCGACAAATTGCGCGTGGGGAAGGCGCGACGACGAAGTTCTTCCGCCCCCTCCAGCTCATGGAAGCTGCGGCCATTGATAAGCATATCGATTTTGACCACGTGAAGGATGTGAATTATGCGCCCCTTCATCCCTACGTGCTGTCTTTGGCCTTGCAAATGACAGGTGCTGATGATTTTGAGGCCAATCGCATGGAAGAGGGTGGCTTAGCACTTTATGGGCCAGATCGCGTGGTCGCGGCGACAAGTATGGTCTTTTTCATCATTGCGCTCTTCCTCTCTTATCTCGTTGCGTGGAAGCTTTTTGATGAAGCGGTTGCAGCTGGTACGGTGTTGCTGATGAGCACAAGTAGCTTGCTGCTTAAGTTTGCGACGAGTGGCCTCGCTCAACCCATGATGATGTGCTTTTTCTTGGGTGCTGTTTTGCTCATGATTCTCGCTTGCGAGGCTCAGTCCAACCACCTTGGTAGAAAAAAGGTGGGTCTGTATGTGGTGCTTTCCTTCTGCTCGCTGGGATTGCTTTGCTTGAGCTCATGGATGGGTGTCTGGATTGGCCTCGGGATGTTGATTTTTGTTGGTTTTTTCTTACGACCCTATGGTGTCTTTTCCGTTGTTGGCTTCTTTGTGTTGCTAGCGTTCATCATCATCCCCTACATGCAGAGTGTCGGTGCTACTGGTACGGCTTTAGGTAGTGCATTTTATGCTATCTATAACAACTTTGGTGAGGGTGAAGAGTTGGTCTTACGTTCGATTTTAGCTAGTGATTTGCCCTTGGATGATAAAAATTTCTTCCTGCGTATAAGCGGTGCTTATTTTAGCGAAATTCATGGTTTATTCGCGAAGACTGGGTCTATTATTACTGTGTTCTTCTTTTTCCTGTCGCTCTTCCATGGCTATCGTAGCAAATCAACAGAGAAAATTAAATGGGCAAGCCTGATTATCCTGTCAACCGCTATTGTTGGTACGGTGTTCTTTGGTGCCAAGCCAAATGTTAACGTCTCTCAAATTTATGTTTTATTGTCACCTCTGATGGTTGCCTATGGGCTTTCTATAGCCTTGGCACTCTTGGCTAGAAGGGTGAAGGGTGATGACTTTATCCTAGTTCGTAACTTTGCGATCGTTGTTCTCGTGATCATTTCGGCAGGGCCTCTTCTCGGTACTTATCCACGCCAAGTTTATCGTGGTCTCTGGCTGGGCTCCAAGGGTATCCCTCATTGGCCCCCATACTACCCTAATGCCCTGAATTTGAATTTAGTTGATAATACGAATAAGGATGACATCATCGTGACCGATCAACCTTGGGCAGTCGCTTGGTACGCGGATCGCAAGGCTTTGTGGACTCCTTTAAAAGTCACTGCTTTCTCCAAGTCTCTCTTGCCGCTCATTCAAGAAAATAGCTGCGATGTTCAAGGCTTTTTGATGACCCCAAGCTCCTACTGGCAGGATAACCAAGCAGCTGATTCTGCAGGTGGTCTTGCAGGAGTCATGCAAAAAAATGGTGAATTTGCTCCAGCAGCTGTCGAAGGTGTGCTGCTTTTAGCTTCACCGAAGAAGAATTTCTTCTACGGTGATTTGTTTGACTCTTCCGATGTAAATGGGGTGGGCTCCTTGCTCTCCTCGAACGGTGAGTACGGGCGACGCGTTGCCATCTTGGGTGCGCACATCCTTTACTATGCAAAAACCTTAGACTGATGAGTTCTGCATCCACCCCCAAGAAAACAGCCCCCCGTACTAAAAAACAACAGAGCTTTGGCGAAAGTACCCAAAGGCTGGAGGAAATTATCGTCCAGATGGATGACCCCCAGACCAGCTTGGAATCCATGATTGAATTGGTGGAGGAGGGCTTACACCTCATTCGCGAAAGCCGCAGCATCTTGGCTGATGCCGAGCTGCGCATCCAAAAACTTGACTCCATCCCCACGCGAGAGGAGTCACCACGAGTTGAAGAATACAACAACACTAATGACTTTACCCTTATCTAACGACGAACTCTTAGGGCGATTGTCGCTGCTTTCTAGCATTCATGCACCCAAGGATTTAAAGGGCATGGATGCGTCCCAGCTTCCTCAGCTCGCGGAGGAGGTACGCCAGTACCTCATCTCCAGCCTTGCGAACACCGGTGGTCACCTAGGACCCAACTTGGGGGTGGTCGAGTTATCGATTGCGCTGCATCGCGTCTTTGATAGCCCGAGGGATAAAATCCTCTTCGACGTTTCCCACCAAAGCTACGTGCATAAGATGATGACGGGGCGCGTTGAACAAATGGCTAATATTCGTCAATTTGGGGGCATATCTGGCTTCATGAAGCGTAGCGAGTCGAGTCACGATGCCTTTGGCGCGGGGCATGCAGGAACAGCTATCTCCGCTGGCTTAGGCATGGCGGCCGCGCGTGACTTAGCGGGGGATGATTACAGCATCACTGCTGTCGTCGGCGATGGCTGCTTTACCTGCGGAACGACCTTGGAGGCACTCAATAACATTGCGACCACCACCAAGAAGTTCATCCTCATCCTCAATGATAATGAGTGGAGTATCGATAAGAATGTCGGGGCTCTCTCCCGCTACTTCACCTCGCTGCAAGAGACGGATGCCTATAACTGGTTGCGGTCGCACTCGAGCGCGCTTGTTGAAAAATTGGCAGGTAAGGAGGCTCGTGACCAAGCGGCTAAGCTGGTTGCAACAGCTCGTGGACTCATCTCCCCTCTTAGCTTCTTCCAAGACTTTGGCCTGACCTATTACGGCCCAGTCGATGGTCATGATATCGAGCGATTGGAGCGCATTCTGCGCATTGCCAAGCACCGTAACCGCCCCTGCATCATTCATGTGATTACCGAAAAGGGGAAGGGCTACGCCCCAGCACTCAATAACCCACCTGGATTTCATGGTGTGGGCAGTTATGATGTTGATAACGGCAAGACCGCGCCAGCATCGCGCATCACCTATTCGGAGGTCTTTGGTCGTTGTGTCAGCGATATGGCCGAAGATGACCCCAAGATTGTCGCCATCACAGCGGCAATGCCCAGTGGGACAAAACTTAATCTTTTCCGTGAACGATTCCCCAAGCGATTCTTTGATGTGGGGATTGCCGAGGAGCATGCAGCCATCTTTTCTTGCGGCATGGCCACGCAGGGTTTAAAGCCCTATTTGGCGATTTACTCCACCTTCATGCAACGCTGCGTGGATATGATTCAACACGATGCCGCGCTGCAAGATTTGCCCGTTCGCTTTTGCATGGACAGGGCGGGGCTCTCGCCCGATGATGGTCCAACCCACCATGGTCTCTTTGACATTGCGATGCTGCGCGCCATCCCCAAGCTCATCATGATGCAGCCTAAGGATGAGGCCGAGCTGTGCCATATGCTCGCTACCATGAATCAGATTGAGGATGTGCCCAGCGCCATTCGCTACCCACGTGGTGAGGGCGAAGGCGTCGCATTGCCCACCAAGGGGCAAGCCTTAGCCATCGGTAAGGCCGAGGTTCTGCAAGATGGTCATGATGTCGCACTGCTTGCTTTGGGTAATATGAATGCTGTTGCATGCGACGTGAAACGTATGCTGGAAGAGAAGGGGCTTTCGGTTGCTCACATTAACGCACGATTCATCAAACCGCTTGACCGCAGCTGCATTTTGGAGTACGCTCAAAAGTGCCGCTTGTTGGTAAGTTTGGAAGACCACAGCCGCGTAGGTGGCTTTGGTTCAGCTGTTTTGGAGCAGCTTGCCGATGCCCAATCCTCGACACCGCTAAGCATCGTCGGCTGGCCCGATGCCTTTGTGGAGCACGGAAGTCTGTCCAAGCTGCGTGCCAAAAATGGCTTGAGCCCAGAGGCTGTCACTCAGCAAATTCTAACCGCATTGCCCTCTTCATGAAATTACGCCTCCTTGTAGCATGTTTGTTTAGCTTGCCCCTGATGGTGCAAGGTCAAGAAATGCAGCAGCCAAACGTCCCCCAATGGCTGCAAGATTTCTCGAACATGCCGCGCACCCAGCGAGAGGCCTTTTCCCATGTCTTCAACGAGGCGAAACATTGCTACCAACAGCAACAATGGGCAGCTTGCCTTGTTAAATTGAATGAATGTGATGGGATATTTGCGCGAAACCCATCCATTCAGACCTTACGTGTGGCCTGTTATCAGGAGATGGAGCTCTACGCCGAAGCCTTGGCGATTGTAGAGCAACAGCTCCTTCTTAATCCTGATGATGTCATTAGTCAGTATAATCTCAGCAGTATTTACATGGGGATGCAGAACTACCAGAAATGCGTGGATGTGACGGAACATCTCCTGAAAAGTATCAGCATGGAAGAATACGAGAAATTTCGCGATTTGCTCAATTTTCGTCTTTTTGTCTGCATCTTAGCGCTTGGGGATGAGAAGCGCGCTCTGAAAATCGTTGATTATTGCAGTATCATGGATGATAGCCCCTTGTACTACATGGTGCAATCGGTCTTGAGCCTCTACCAAAAAGACCGACAGAAGGCATTGGATAACCTGAAGTCGGCACAGCAAATTTATGGTAACACCCCCAATATGAACGCCTACGAGAAATGCTTGAAAAAGTCTGGCTTTGTGAGTGATTGGGATATCACGATTTGATTCAAGCGCGTCCAGTGATGCAGCAAAGCCACGGAACCATCCTTAAGCTTTATCCCTTGGGGGAGCAGGGACTCATTGTCGTTTGGCTCAGCCCCGATTATGGCATCATCCGAACAGCCGCGAGAAGTGCCCGCAAAGCAGGAAGCGATTTTTTTGGGCAGCTGGATTTGTTCTATGAGTCCGAGTTTTTGTGCACCGCTGCTAAAAAGGGCGATTTGTATGGGCTTAAATCGGTGCAGCTCATTCGCCCCCGCCTGCAATTGAGGGGGGATTTGACCAAATTGCGCCTAGCAAGTTACATGGCAAGGCTCATCCTTGCAACGGTCGAGGCGGGGCATGCGGAGGCCTGCTGGCATGAACTCTTGGCAGGTGGCTTGGATTATCTCAACGACACGCCAGCTAGCTTGGCTATCATGCGGCATTTTGAAAAGCGTTTGGCACAGCTGCATGGTGTCTACAGCCCCGAGCAGGAGCCCCATCGTAGCCTCTTGACACATTTTCACAGCCTACCTGCAGGGCGCCAAGAATTAATCGAGGCTTTTTGTTAGTTTTTAGCAAAAACATCCTTGAAATCTGCGCAAGCTTGGTCTATGGTAAATATTGCAAATACTATTACCATGAAAAAATCAATTCTCTTAAGTTTGGTGCCCCTGATGACAGGGGTAAGTTTAGCAGGAACAGCTCCAAGCTTGTCCCAAGTTGAAGTCCCGACAGCAGAAGCTGGCGATTGGACGCAGGCGGTCAAGGATGCCATGGTGGTCTATCAATCCGATGAGGGCTGGGTGCGCAAGGTCTATGGTCAAGCCATCGTCCAGTTCCAAATTGCCGATGTGCAACCCAGCGGTCCCAATGGGGATAGCTTTAAGGCTGGGGCGGGGCCCGTCAATCAGGAGTTTCGCCGCGTGTGGTTTGGTGCGACCATGAGCACCGCCACGGACACCACCTTCCATGCTTACTGGAAGCTGGGTGGATTCCCAGCCAAATCGAGCTACAGCAATGGGCAAACCAACAAAAATTACACCTACGGGGGGCTTTTCGACATCTGGGTGAAGCAGTCGATTCACGGTGTCGATGGCTTGTCAGTCAAAGCGGGTAAGATTAAAACCCTCTTCACCGATGACTACATCACCCCAAATACCAAGATTAAAACGATTGAACGCAGCTTGATTTCCAATCAATATGGGTTGGAATCCAACTGGGGGGTCGAGCTGCGCTACGATATGTCCAAGCAGAATATGCTCTACATGCAGTTGCTCGCCAATGATCGCGCTTCCTACAGCCGCTCCCTGACCCACAGTGATTACTACGGTGATGGCGATGGTTTGAAGGGTGAATTTGGTTGGGAGGACAGGTGCTTTGCCATCATTGGTGGCAGTCACAAGTTTGCTCAAACGGAAGAGGGGGGGCAAACCCTTAGCTTCCAATACGCCCATGATTTCAACAACATCTATGATGGCAAGCGTGATGCGGGCTCCAACTGCGTTGCCATGAGCGTGAAAGATGCCCTGTCACTTGGGCACCGCTGGCAGGAGGGGAAGCTCTCCGTTGAAACGGCCCTGATTGCCAATTTTGAACAGTATAAAGCCAAGGATACGGGCAATGGCAACAATATCGGCTTGAGTATCATGCCTGTTTACGCCTTGAACCCACATGTGGACTTGGTCTTCCGCTACACCGTGATGAGCGGCGATGGGGCCTGCAACATCGGTGCTGATCGCTTTATCTGCCAACAGACGACAACCGACAAATATGTCGATAGCGTGAATGCCTTTTACTTGGGTGCAAACTTCTACTATTCGGCCAAAAATCCCGATGCTGCCAAAATCATGACAGGTCTGGAGTACACCACAGCTCGCGAGGATGGGGAGGGTTGCTACAGCGGTTGGACGCTCATGAGCGCCATCCGCTTCGCCTTCTAAAAATCGTTTCAAAAAGAAAGCCCACCATCTCGTGATGGTGGGCTTTAAGGTTCCCTTTACTGCTTAGTGGAATTGAATGGTTCCATTTGCCACGCTGGCGTGGATGGTGTCGCCTTCGGCAAACTTGCCCGCCAGAATCGCCATGCTCAGCGGGTCGAGGATGTCGCGCTGAATGGCTCGCTTGAGCGGACGAGCCCCGTAGACGGGGTCGTAGCCATGCTCGGCAACAAGCGCCACCGCATCGGCACTCATTTCCAAGGCAAGCCCGCGCTCTTGCAGTCGCTTGCTGACGCGTGCGAGTTGGATTTGGATGATGCCCGCCAGCTCTTCCTTCTTCAGCTGCTCAAAGATGATGATTTCATCCACGCGGTTGAGGAATTCGGGGCGGAAGTGGGCGCGCAGTGCCCCCATGGCCAGCGATTCGCGCCTGTTGGCATCGCTCTCTTGTAAGATGGCTTGACTGCCAATATTGCTCGTCATGATGAGCACGGTGTTGGTGAAGTCCACGGTGCGCCCCTGACCATCGGTGATGCGCCCATCATCCAGCACTTGCAGTAGGGTGTTGAATACATCGGGGTGCGCCTTCTCAATTTCATCGAAGAGCACGACGCTGTAGGGGCGGCGGCGGACGGCTTCGGTCAGCTGACCACCTTCATCATAACCCACGTAGCCTGGGGGTGCTCCAATCAGTCGAGAGACGCTGTGCTTTTCCATGTACTCACTCATGTCGATGCGCTGCATGGCCGATTCATCATCAAAGAGGAATTCCGCCAGTGATTTCGCCAGCTCGGTCTTGCCGACACCAGTTGGGCCCAAGAAGATGAAGGAACCCAGCGGGCGATTTTCATCTTGAAGCCCTGCGCGACTGCGTCGCACGGCATCACTCACCGCGGCAATCGCCTTCTTTTGACCCACCAGACGAGCCGCGAGCAGTTGCTCCATACGAAGCAATTTTTCGCGTTCACCCTCAGCCAGTCGGGCAGCGGGAATGCCCGTCCACGAGGAGACAACCTTGGCGATATCCACCTCGGTCACGGACTCCTTCAGCAGACCACTGCCGCTCTGTTGCAGCTTGCTGTGCGCTTCGCGCGCATCCTTCGCCGCCTGTTCAGCAGCGGGGATTTCTCCGTACAAGATGATGGAGGCGCGCTCCAAATTGCCTTGGCGTTGGGCGAGTTCGGCTTCCGTACGCAATTCATCAATGCGCTTTTGGGCTTCGCTGGCGCGCTTGACAACCTCCTTCTCACTGCTCCATTGGGCGATGAGGGCATCGGCTTTTTCTTTGGTATCGGCGAGTTCCTGTTGGATTTTAGCGAGGCGTTGTTGTGAGGCATCATCCTTCTCCTTGACCATGGCTTGGCGTTCCATCTCCAACTGCATCGCGCTGCGCTTGAGTTCATCAATCTCGCTGGGCATCGAGTCGAGCTCAATTTTAAGGCGAGCTGCCGCTTCATCCATCAAATCGACCGCCTTATCGGGTAGGAATCGGTCGGTGATGTAGCGATGGCTCAAGGTAGCGGCTGCCACAAGTGCACTGTCTGTGATGTGGACACCGTGGTGAACTTCATAACGCTCCTTCAAGCCACGGAGGATGGCGATACTGTCCTCAACGCTGGGTTCTTCCACCATGACGGGTTGGAATCGACGCTCCAAGGCAGCATCCTTTTCGATGTACTTGCGGTATTCATCCAGCGTGGTGGCACCGATGGAGCGCAGCTCCCCACGAGCCAAAGCTGGTTTGAGCAGGTTGGCGGCATCCATCGAGCCTTCACCACCCGAGCCGGCACCAACGAGGGTATGCAGCTCGTCAATAAAGATGATGATGTCGCCATTGACCGAGCTGACCTCCTTGATGAAGGCCTTGAGCCTGTCTTCAAATTCGCCTCTGTATTTCGCACCAGCTAGCATGGAGCCGATGTTGAGGGAAATGAGACGCTTGTTGGCCATGCTTTCGGGCACATCACCATCGACAATGCGTCGGGCAAGTCCTTCCGCAATCGCGGTTTTGCCCACACCCGGTTCACCGATGAGAACAGGATTGTTCTTCGTGCGACGCGAGAGAATTTGAAGCACGCGGCGGATTTCGCCATCGCGACCGATAACGGGGTCAATCTTACCTTCGCGGGCGCGCTGGGTCAGGTCCGTGCCATATTTTTCCAGCGTCTCGTACTTGCCTTCGGGGTCTTGGTCGGTGACGCGTTGGTTGCCACGTACTTCCTTGAGTGCTTGCAGGTAGTGTTTCTCATCCAAGCCCACTTGCCCCAGCAAATCGCGTAAGCTGGATGGGGTCGCAAAAATTCCGAGTAGGACGTGCTCCACACTCAAGAATTCATCTTGCATGCTGGCACGTTTCTTATCAGCCTCCGCCAAGGCTTGGTTGAGGGCAGGGGAGAGCGCAGGGCTGCTTAGGGCAGAGCCGCTTTGGGAGGGGAGTCGCTGAAGTTGTTGTTGCAGGGCGGTCTGAAGTCCTGCCAGCTCGACGCCAGCCTTTTGAAGGATGGGGCTAAGGATTCCCCCATCCTGCTTGAGTAGGGCGAGCATTAACTCTTCGGGCTCAATAACTGCACGACCATTCACCTGTGCAGACTGTTGAGCAGCCTGCAAGGCTTCCATCAATTTTGTGGTGAGTTTGTTGTTCATGTTGTTGAATCAATTGTTACCGTTCAATATTCATGACGCCAGAAGGGCTCGCTTCGTTCAAATTGGGTAGGGGTGTCTTCATTCGCTTCCAAAACTCATCGCGCCTCATTTTGCAAGGTCGCTTAATATGTTTGAAATATCAGAAAAAGAAGATTGAAAATATGGCTGGGCATGTTATGATAATTTTTTCAGTATCTTTACTGCTTAAACAAACTCTAACGCTATTTATAATCATGAGCGCCTTTACGCCTATTGCCGATGCGATGCATGCCGAGGGTATTTCCCAAGCGGCCATCGATGCCTTTGAATACAGTGTCGAAACCTTGACCTCTAACCGCAGTATGCTGATTGCGGAGGATGATATCCTACCCGCTCAAGGGGTGGAGGATTGGGAAAGCTTAATTGCCACCAGCCCCGAGGCTGATGCTGCTCTGCTGGCGCAATCTGTCATCATCAAGCTCAATGGTGGTTTGGGAACGAGCATGGGCTTGCAGAAGGCGAAGAGTTTGCTGCCGATTAAGGAGGGTGTTAACTTCCTTGATGTGGCGGTGCGTCAGGTGAAGAGCCTGCGCCAGCGTGCCAATGCACCCGTCAGCCTGTTGCTGATGAATTCCTTCTCCACCTCTGCTGACACCATGGAGCATCTCGGTCAGTATGCTGCTGACGGCTTTGCCGACCCAAGTAGCGTGGAAATGCTGCAAAATAAGGTGCCTAAGCTTTTGATTGAAACGATGTTGCCCGCTAGCTCCCCCGCGAAGCCTGATATGGCATGGTGCCCACCGGGTCATGGGGATATCTACCCCGCTTTGCTGGGCTCTGGCTGGTTGGATAAGTTGTTGGCTGCGGGCGTGAAGTATGCCTTCATCTCCAACTCCGACAATCTTGGTGCCCAGATGGATGGTCGCTTCCTCAGCTGGTTTGCCGCTAGTGGTGCCCCCTTCGTGATGGAGGTGACCAAGCGTACTGAAGCGGATAAGAAGGGTGGTCACTTGGCTATGCGCAAATCCGATGCCCAGCTCTTGCTGCGCGAGGTGGCCCAGTGCGCCAACGCGGACATTGATGAGTTTCAAAACATCGCCAAGCATCAGTTCTTCAACACCAATAGCCTCTGGCTGCGCCTCGACGCCCTCAAGGATTTGTTGGCAGAAAATAAGGGTATCGTCCCGCTGCCTGTCATCTGCAATAGCAAGACCCTTGACCCACGCGATGCGGATAGTCCCAAGGTTTACCAGTTGGAAACTGCGATGGGTGCCGCGATTCAGTGCTTTGTCGGTTCCCGCGCGGTCTGTGTGCCTCGCTCCCGCTTCTTCCCTGTGAAGACTTGTTCGGATTTGTTGCTCCTGCGCTCCGATGCGGTGGAAATCAACGAAGAGGGTTGCATGTCCCTTGCGGCAGAATGCGGTGGTACCCCACCCATTGTTGACCTTGATTCCAAGCTTTATAAGTTGGTTGATTCCCTCGATTCCCTCGGTGTGCCTTCCCTCAAGAATGTCAGCAAGCTGACCGTCCGTGGCGAGCACCACTTTGCCGCTGGCGAATCCCTGAGCGGGGAAGTGAAGATTGGCTGTTAAGCCACAATCTTTCTTAAATCAGAAAAAGCCCAGAAGCGTGAAGCTTCTGGGCTTTTTAAGTTGTGTGCTCGGTCGCTTATTAGCGGCTGTAAAGTTCAACGATGAGCTGAACGTTTACGATTGGAGCGATTTCTTCAACGCTCGGTACGCGGCTGATTTTGCCTGTGTACTTAGCGGCGTCGATTTCGATCCAGGATGGAGCGACAGCTGCAGTTGTGAGTTCGCTGTTGCGAGCTGCAAGTGCTTGGGAGCGTGCCTTGGAGGCAACAACAACTTCATCACCTGGCTTGCAGTTGTAGGAAGCGATGTCAACCTTCTTGCCGTTAACGGTAACGTGACCGTGAGACACCATTTGACGTGCTGCTGCACGGGTGTTGGCAAGGTTCATGCGGTAGATGACGTTGTCCAAACGGAGTTCAAGGATTTGAAGGAGGATGTCACCAGTAACACCACGACGGCGGGAAGCCTCTTGGTAGTACTTGCGGAATTGACCTTCGAGAACACCGTAGGAGAAGCGAAGCTTTTGCTTTTCAGCAAGCATCACACCGTAATCGGACTTCTTCTTGCGACCTGCGCGTACACCGTGCTGTCCGGGTGGGAAAGGACGACGAGCGAAAGCCTTGCTGGCGCCAAAGAGTTCAACGCCGAAACGACGGCTGATCTTAGCGGTAGGACCTGTATAACGTGCCATAATATTTGTAATCTATAGAATTGTTAATGGTTATTAGGCGCGACGAGCCTTTGGAGGACGGCAGCCGTTGTGAGGAATAGGAGTCACGTCAGCGATGGAGGTGATTTCGAGACCGATACCTTGGACGGCACGTACTGCGGATTCACGACCGGAACCTGGACCCTTAACGCGGACTTCAACGTCCTTGAGGCCGTGGCCCATGGCTTGGCGGCATGCGTTTTGGCATACTACTTGACCAGCGTAAGCGGTGCTCTTGCGGCTACCCTTGAAGTTGAGCTTACCAGCGGAGGACCAGCCGATAACGTTGCCCTTCTTGTCAGTGACGCTAACAACGGTGTTGTTGAAGGTGGAGGAGATGTGTACGATACCAGAGGTAACGTTCTTGCTGCCCTTGGCCTTGAGGATCTTGACCTTGTCTTCGTCACCTGCGAGACCGAGCTCGGCAAAGATGTCGCGACGTGGGTCAGCCTTCTTTGGTTCGGCTGGAGCTTCTGTTGCTGGAGCTTCTGCGACAGGAGCTGCTTCAACGGCGGCTGGAGCTTCTGCTACGGGAGCAACAGTTTCCACGATTTCTTCTTGAATGCTTTCTTCAGACATGTTCAGAGTTTTCTTTTACTTTTAGTTAATGCCTTACTTCTTGGCGCCTACAGTCTTCTTCTTGCCCTTGCGTGTACGTGCGTTGGTGCGTGTACGTTGACCACGAACTGGGAGACCCTTGCGGTGGCGGATGCCACGAACGCATTGGATGCTGGTCAGACGCTTGAGTGTGAGTTGGCGTTCACGGCGAAGGTCACCTTCGATGACGATGCCATTGCTGGTGATTGCTTGAACGATCTTTGTGAGTTGAGCGGAGGAAAGAGTGCCTGTGCGAAGGTCTGGGGAAACACCAGCTTGCTCAAGAATCTTCTTGGAGAGGGTCAGACCAATGCCATAGATGTAGCAAAGGGAAGCCTCGATGCGCTTCTCATTAGGTATTTCTGTACCGAAAATACGTGCCATAATGATTGTTTGTTATCTTAAGTTACTTGCTCTTACCACAGGTGGTGGCAAAGGCGTGACGCATTTTACCTTATTTTTCATCTTTTGCAAGTAAAATATGGTAAAAATTACAACTTTGGATAATTTTGGGTTTTCGGGTGATTTGATAAGTCCTCAAAGCTTGGGCATGGGGCGCAAGGTGGGGGGCTCTTCAAGGCTTTTGTCGCGCGTGTTGTTGGCGTTTGGGGGTGGGATGTAGGCAGGTAGGGCGCTGGGCTTGTAGGCCTTGGGGTCATCGATTTTTTTCAGGGGGATGGTCACTTCATCCTCTTCAATGTAGCGGGTGCGCTCATCGGTTTTGGTCCAGACGAGGCGGAGGAACCAATCGGTCTCTGGCTCAATATTGCGGGTGGCGGTGACGTAGCCAGGCTTTTCAGCGACGATGGCGACGTTGCCACGCTGCATGACGGAAGTGGTGAAGGGGGTCTTGCTTGCTTTTTCCTCTCCGTTGATGCGAATGTTTGCACCTTGCGGGCTGGTGTTAATGCGCAAATCTTTGTATTCGTGCGTGCAGGAGACGGCTAGGAGGGTGCAGAGCGAAGAGAGCAATAGTTTTTTGGACATGTTGTCAGTGTATCGTTCTGACCGATTGGGGGCAAGCAAAAAATTCATGCTTGTCCCAGCACCCAAACTGTGGTAGAACACGAGATAAGGATTTTTGTTATGATTAAGCAGCTCGATATTGAAGGCATTACGGTGTTTCCCAAGCGGACATCCCTCCGCTTTGTCCCTGGCATCAACATGATAGTCGGGGGGAATGACTCGGGCAAGAGCCATTTGCTCAAGCTCGCCTATATTACGACGAAGTGGACGCGACGGCTTGATGCCAAGTTGTTGGAATCCCCGCAGGAGATGAATGCGGGATTGGCGCGTGATGTGATGCGGGTCTTTGGCACGGCGCATCTGTCGGGAACCATCGCCCAGTATAAGAGTAGTGGTCGGGCGCAGCTTGCCGTGCAATTTTCGGGCAGTTCAACGGAGTTGCGCGCCCAGTGGAATCGGGAAGATAGCGATACCCTAAGCCTCAGACCGCTGGCCCTCAATATGCCAGCGGAGCAAAGCATCTTTATCACGCCCAAGGAGGTGCTCTCCCTCTACCCCTGTTACATGCAGGTGGGTAAGGAGTACCCCGAGTTGCTCGATGGAGCCAGCTGGGATTTATGCTGCGCCTTGGAGGACGAGGGGGCGAACAAAGCTTCTCTGTCCGCGGAATTGCTGCGGGTGAAAATCTTGATTGAGCGCCTGCTGGGTGGTCGCCTCTGCCGAAAGGAAGGGCGCTTCTACCTGCACCGCGTGGGCTATGAGCTCATTGAACTAAATTTGATTGCCGAGGGCTTCAAGCGGCTGGGCATGCTGGGCTTGCTGATTGGTAATGGTCGCATCGCGCAGGGCTGCACCCTGTTTTGGGATGAGCCCGAGATGAATCTCAACGCCCGCCACCTGCCTGTGTTGGTGGAAATCATGATGGGTTTGTGTAAGGCAGGGGTACAACTGATGCTCAGCACGCACAGCCTCTTCTTCCTGCGTGAGCTTCACTTGCAGTTATCGGATGCCGAGTCTGCTGAAATTGAGCGTCGCTATTTTGGGCTTCAAGCCCTAGGCGAAATGGGGGCAGGTGTCTGCGTGAGTGTGGCGAGCGATTTGGATGAGATGGAGCCCTTGGAGAGCATGAAGGCGGAAATTGCGCAAGCCGACCGTTACCTGATGATGGGGCTGAGCCCGCATGATGAGGCGGATGAATACGACTATCAGAAGTAATCCCAGTGGCACGGTCAGCAAGAGCATATGTGGAAGGGCGCTTCCGCTTCATCTTTGAAGCGGGCTACGAGGTCTGTCGGGTGGAATGTTCGGAATTTTACTCCCACCGCGTTCAGAATTTTTGCAATGGCTGCAAGGAGATGGACTTCATCCTCTACCACCCCAAGAAGCGCGAGCTGTGGCTCATTGAGGTAAAGGATTATCAATTTAACAGGCGTCCCAAGGTGCCCGATTTGGTGGATAGGCTTTGCTGCAAGTTGCGCGATAGCCTGTCCCTGCTCAAATTGGCCGCAGTCTGTGCCCCGCAGGAATACCCAGCGGAGGGTATTTCCTTGCGGGACATGGCACGCATGAGTGAGCAAGCCTGTAAGATTCGAGTCGCTTACACGATTGAGTTGGGGACGAGTGGCTTGATGCCGCCCGCGCATTTGCTGGTGTCCATCCGAGAGCTCTTGTATCGGGAGCTGCGTTTTATTGATAAACGCATGATGTGCCTGCCCATCACCAAGTCGGGGGGAGTGGGTCCATGGCAAATTGCACCAGCTAATGGCGCGCGCAGTGCGCGACGATCACACGAGAAGAATTGGTGATGCCCGCTCACAGCGTGGCAAATTGGACGTGCATCCAATCGTAGTCACATTCTCGCCCAAGGGAGATTGCGCCATGGGCTTCCCAGATTTCCCACCACTTGGTACAGTCGGGGTGGGATAGGCTGGCGCGCGGGGCCTTGGTGCTGTAGCCATTGCTAGCAGGTGCCCAATCAAGCGCGATACCCCACGCATGCATGCTCAACTTACTGCCATTGGTCGTGCTGCGGTAGGCATAGGAGCCCCCGTATTGGTCGAGCCCAAGGCGTTCGATTTCATCGCGGCCGTAATACTCTAAGACCTCGCGCAGAACCTGCTGAACATGCAGGGCAATGCCGCGGTGGACGCGAATGCTCGAAATGGATTTACCTTCGTAAAAGAGGGGGTAGGCGGGGGAGATGGAGACGAGCTTCGTTTCATCCCCAGCGGAGCCGTAGAGGGATTTGCCACTGCGCACGTCGCTCTGCGTCGGCCAGATTGGGCGCGGGGTGATGCCTAGCTCTTGGTACAGGGCCTCAAGGGTGATGGGGCCGATGATGCCGTCTGCCTTGACTCCAAGGTGTTTCTGAATGGTGGCGATTTGGGTTTTCATCTCAATTTTTCTTTTCGATGCTGCAAAGTCGTAAGTCGATGGAGCGCAGCACTTCGACGGTTTGTGCTGCTGTTTCTGTTTGCTCTTGCGCCATGCTGCGGAAGTCGGAGTAGACAAAGCACATGAGGGCGAGACCGCTAAAGGTCATGACTTCGCGAGTGTATTCTCGCAGTAGGCTTAAGTATTCATTAAATGGTTTGCACATAATGATGGTGTACCCCGATTATGGGCTGAACGCAAGTGGCGGGCACAGAAAACGCACCCAGCCCACAGGGGGCTAGGTGCGTTCATCAAAAACAAAAACTTGCTTGGGGGATTAGTCGTCAGCGCCCGATTGAACATAGGTCTGTCCATCAATGGCGCCTGCGTAGCTTCCTTTGGGAATCACCGTAAATTCAACCGTCTTGCCCGAGTAGGATTGATTGGGGGTTGGGATGCGGTAGCGGCGAAGCTCGGGAGCACCAGGTTGGTCTGGGTCGCGTACGACAACGAGCACAGGGCCGGCCATGGCTTGCACTTGCTCCATCTTGGTGGTTTCGCTTTGCCCTGGTTGCATGAATCCGCAGGGGTAAATGGTTCCGTTGGCATCTTGCGCTTCAATGAAGAGGCGGTTGGTTGTGCCATTGGTCACTTTGACTTTGTAGTCCATCACGCCCACATTTTCATTTTGGGCAGGCTGGGCAGGGATGATGGGTGCCGCTGGTGCCACGACTGGTGCGACTGGCGCGCTTGGTACAACACTTGCCGTAGCTTGTGGGGCAGGGATGGCGGGGGCGGTGGAAGCTCCACCCACGCTTGTGGCAATGGCCGTTGTGACGGGGTTGGTGACAATGGGGCTGATGATGTCCGCGACATTGAGCGGTGTTGCGCTTGTCGTGTTGCTTGTGTAGCTAGGGCTTGTTGCAGGTGGGGCAACTGGCGCACTTGTGCTTTTTTCTGCACTGTAGGCGGCTACCTGTTGGTCGAAGGCGGCATCGGGGTTGCTGGCGTAGACCTTAGCTGGGCTGGGCTTGGCCTTCACGTAGCCATAGCGAGCCATGGTCTCGGTGTCGGAGGGGTGCACGACGATGGTCTGGGTGCAGGAGCAGAGGCAAAGGCTGAGAGTAGTTGCGGCAATAAAAACTTGCTTCATGGCGGAATCATAGCATGTTATGGCTTGAAAAGACAAGCAAATAAGATGCTGCGATACCTGCATCGGAGCTATTAATTCACTTTTTGTTGCTGAAAAGCCATCAAAGCCGCCTTGAGGACACCTTGCAAAATTAGGTGGAATAGCTTCATGCTTTTAGAGGGAGAGGCGCAGGGCTTCCAAAACTTGCTGGCAGCTCGATGTATTAAAATTGCTTTGTTTGACAATATCCCCCGCTATAAATTGCTTGAGTTTGATGCTGAGCGTCTGGCGTTGCCCCTCTTCCTCAATGCTGGGCAGGCGTGGAGCGAGCCCCGAGGTTTTGCTGAGTTGTCGGTAGTTCTGCCCCAACTCCTGCATGTGGTCGTGGTGGGCGAGGGTAAGACTTACCAGCTCTTGGAGACGATTGAGCCCTTGAAGCTCAAATTCACTTTCTGTCTCGGCGGCGAGGTGCCAAGCTTCCTCCTGCTGTTCGATGGCGTAGGTGATGCGGATGAGAAAACGCTGGTAGCTTTCACGCATGTCCTTGTATTGCTTGAGCAGACTCTGAACCTGTGGGGAGAGCGCGAGCTCGGCTGTGACGGGCGATTGCTTAATCCTTAGGCTTCGATTGACCTCCAACTGCCGATAAAAGAGTTTAACCCAGCTTGCCGCCACCATCTCTTGGGCGGAAAAAGCGAGGCGCAGGGCGTCATCCTCCTGCTCTGAAAGAACGAGCTCGACATTCCACTCCTTACCCTCACTCCAAATCAAGCAAGAGTAGGGGAACTCAAGGCACTGATATTCCTCCATGCTCATGCCCTTAAAGGCACGCAGCAACTTGGCAAGGCTTTTCAATGTAGGGGAATTGGGCTCACTCATTCAACTGATATTGTACACAAATAGCGGCTCTTTGCTAGGATAATTTCATGTCAGAGCACGACTTTTTTAGGCTTGCAAGTTTGGCATGCCCTGTTATATCATCAAATGAATGAAAGCACGACTCTCCAAGCTAGCTCAATTTGCGGCCTTGATTCTCGGCATTGTGCTTTGCTGGATGGTGATGCTCGATGTCGGCAATCGAGATGTAGCAGCGGATACAGATTGCCAGATATACTGTGATTACGAGTTTGATTGCTACCGCCTGTCATTGCCCAGTAAGTGCCGAAAAACGCAGGCACACTCTATTTACAATAGCTTGGATGCCTTGCGAATCTCCAAACTATGCCTCAAGGGGCGTGACCTTTATGCCGTGATTGACATGAACTGCCTTCATGTCGATTTGGATGCCAATCAAGTATCCGTCCTCCCAGAAGAACCCGCTGGTTTAACTTGGGTGGAAGCCGAAGAATTTTGGAACCAACTGAAACGATAAACCCTATGTTATACGCTATCTCCTACCCCCTACAGCCCAGCGATTTTAACCCAGCTGGCGTTCTTCGCCCCTATGTCCTGCTGAAATGTTTGGAGGACATCGCCGTCAAAAATGCCTCCGACAACCACTTTGGGGTGGAGGAAGTCCTGCACCAGCAGGTCGCGTGGGTGCTTTTGAAGTATGCCATGGAGTTCACGGACTACCCGCAAGGAATCACAGGACTCATCATCGAAACCGAATCACGCGGGGTCAACCGCCTCTTTGCGACGCGTGATTTTGTCATCAAGGATGATACTGGGCGACAACTGGGCCGTGCATCAAGCATCTGGACCGTCATCGACCTGAACACAAAGCGCATGCTCAACCCGCAGGATGTCTTTAAAGGATGCTTGCCCAGCATCGAAAAACGCCCCGACGATTTGAAACACGCCAAAATCCCAGCCATAGCTGATGCGGCAATGGCCATGCCCTTCGACGTGCAAGATGCCGACATCGACATGAATCAACACGTCAACAACTGCACCTACATCAACTGGGCCTTTGCCGGACTTAGCGAAACGACAGCCACGGGTAAAAAATTACAAAGCCTCAGCATCAACTACAAAAAAGAAGTGTTGAAGGGCGAAAGCGTTACCGCCTTAACTCAAGAGACCGAGCAGGGCAGCGTCCACAGCATCAAGCATGCAGAATCGGGGGAAGAACTCTGCATCATGTCCGCCCAATGGGTGGATTGCTAAGCTAAGCGGGTATTTACTTATGGGCGGTGTTTGCTTGTTGAGAGGTGGATACGAAAAAAGGAGATGTACGATGTACATCTCCTTTTTAAGGCTGGAGTGGGATTTGAACCCACGAATGACGGTTTTGGCAAACCCTTGGCTAGGTCACAGCTATCCAGCCGAGCGGGTGATACTTACGGGCGGTGGTTGCTTGTTGAGAGGTGGAAAGCAAAAAAAGCGATACATTTGTATGTATCGCTTTTTAAGGCTGGAGTGGGATTTGAACCCACGAATGACGGTTTTGCAAACCGTTGCCTTAGGCCACTTGGCTATCCAGCCGAATTGCTTGTTGCGGGGAGATTTTACCTATTCCCGCAGCCGAAGTCAAGCAAATTCTACACTTTTCTCTGCAAAAAATCAAAAAGCCACGGCATCTATCAGACACCGTGGCTTTTCATTCAACTGATAAGAACAAGCTTATGGGGCGCTCATATAAACGTTACCATTGCTATCATGGTGAGGGTCATTATTCAAGTCGATATGCAGAGTGTACTTCGCATTGGGGTCAAAGGAATCCAAGGTGAAGCGGTATTGCACATTCTTCTTAAAGTGACCGCTATAAGATTCGTGCGTATCGCGAGCGATTTCAACATCATCCTTAAACAGCGCGACAGATTGCGTCCAAAGCGCATCGTGACCCTTGGTGTACATGAGGCTCACCTCATATTTACCTGTAGTCGTCATCGTCTTGGTGACGTCGATGACCAGCTCACCATGGCCCATGTTCTTGGATGTCCACTTGCCGACCAATGGTGTGTTGAGGAAGTCGGAAAGGGTCAAGGAGCTAGCAAGGTCATTGGCGTAAGCAATGCCCATCACATCCATACGATTCTTGTAGCCCTCGAGACGAGACTCAAAGTTCTTGAAATCCTTTTGCTTTTTATCTGTCCAGCCGACTTCGGCATAAGCAACCGTGCGGGGGAAGGCTTGATAGTGCAAACGCGCTGGGTTTTGCACCCATTCCGTCCACATTTGGCAGCCGAGACCCTTCACGCGCTTGGCTTCCTTAGCGGAAAGCCCGTCAAAAATCGGCTCAAAGTTGTAAGCCTTATCAAGCGGAACACTCGTGTAGCTATAATCAAGGTAGGTATAACCAGCGCTGGAGTTGACTACCTCGTGACCTTCGCGAATGGCCTTTTTAGCCAGCTCGGTACTACCCTTCCAGAAGTGCACAATCGCACTGCGGTCAAGCGTACCTGTGGCGGTACCACCACCATCGCCATTGAGGTCAAAGCCCATGATTTCGTTCCAGCCCATGGCGCGACGACCCTTTTGCTTGAGCATCTTAACAACCTTGTTGGTGAAATACATCTGCACATCATTCAAGGCCGTGAAGCGGTGCTTCTTCATGAAGGCTTCAATCTCTGGAACACCCTTCCATTGGGCATCATGGCGAACCTCATCACCACCCGTGTGAATAATACCACTGGGGAAGAGGGGGATGAGCTCATCATAGATATCGGAAAGGAAATCATAGCTCTTCTGACTCGTTGGGTCGATGGCGATGTTATCAATGAAGGTTGTTGGAACCTCGGCAGGTGCCTTGAAGGAAAGCTCTGGATAAGCCACGGCAGCTGCCCCAAAGTGACCGGGGACGCAAACCTCTGGCACAATCGTGATGTTGCGCTTGGCGGCATAGGCGACGATATCCTTAATTTGTTCTTGGGTGTAGAAGCCCTCGTGAGGGATACCATCACTCTTACCACTCTTCCAAGTGTCAATTTCGGACTCCTTGCGTTTGGAGCCAATTTCGGTCAGCAGGGGGTACTTCTTAATCTCGATACGCCAGCCTGCGTCATTGGTCAAATGCCAGTGAAGGACATTCATCTTGAGCAGGGCCATTTGGTCAAGAATCTTCTTCACCTCAGCCACGCCAAAGAAGTGACGAGCCTCATCAAGCATGAATCCGCGCCACTCGAAACGAGGGGCGTCCGCAATGCTGAAATACTTGTCGCTGACCGTCCATTGAACCGAAGACTTGTCGGCGGCTGCATCATGGAAGGCGACAGGCAACATCTGGCTCAAACTCACGAAGGCGTAGTAAACACCCTTCACATTAGCACCAGCTAAGTGAATGCCTGACTCATCAGCCTTGAGGGCGTAAGCTTCTTCACCCTTGGATTTGAGTTTGGGCTCGACAGAAAGCGTGATATCCTGTGGGCTGCGTGCACGACGGGTGAGGGCGCTGACAATCTCCAGCTTCAGTCCTGTGCCTTCCTCCAAGAGTTGTTGGATGAATTGAGCCTGCTCAACAAGAGCCTTATTTTGCGTATCGACGAAAATGACCGAGTCAGCAGAAATGCTAACAGTTGCGGTTTTTCCCATGTGAACCGTTGCTGGTTTTGGGATGATTTGCTCCTGCGCGAGGGCAGGAGTAAGGCTCAGCGCGAGGGCTGAGATGACAAGGGGTGTTATAGTGCGCATAGATATAAATAGATGAATGTGCTAGTCGACTAGACTATCAGATAGAACTGAGAAGTCAATATTTAAGTTTGATTAAGTAATTTTATCGTGCGGCTCGTGCGGCCTCATCCTCTGCAACAAATTGCTGAATGTATTGCTGGGGGATGAAGGAGTTGCACATGTCGCCCGTGAAGGAGCTCTGGTAATTGACCACACGTCCGTTTTGGCAGATAAAGGTCAAATTGGCCTTGCGGTCATGGAAGGTGTTGACCACTTCGGCAGGGTACCACTCGCGGTGCTTGCGGCCTTCATCATCGCGCCAGACCGTCTCGCGCTCGGGGCGCGTGTAGCTGCTGGTGTAACTATCATCCGTAAACCATGTGTAGGTGGTTGTATTGCCTACTTGCTGAACCTGTGTGGGTGTGCCAATGGTGGCAACTAGCGTGTCAGCGGGAAGACCAATCATGCTTTGAGCAAAGCGATCATTGTAACATTGGGCGCAAGAATTGAGAACAAGCATTGCCAGAGCAGACGCAAGGGATAGGAAGATGGTCTTTTTCATGATGATGGGTTGTTAATGGGTAAGTCTCATCCTAGCAAACTTGTCGCGTGATTGCTAGGATAAAGTCCGTAAACAAACATATAACATTGACTTTTGGGATTATCTGCGTATATTTATAGGCGTATGTTCACTATTGCTAAACGAATTTTTAGTGTATCGGTGGCGATGCTAGTGCTCAGTTCTTGCTCGACAACACTCGTGCCAGACCCAGTGGAGCCTGAGCTTTCTCGTACCGAAGCACCTGATGATGCCCTGATTGCCGCTCTTCGAGCCGATTGGAACCTGCTCAAAAGCCCAAAGACGGACGAAACAACGCGCACGGAAGCATTTTACCGTTATAATGAAAATATGCTGACCTTCGTGCGACGCGTCCGCTACGACTACATGGAGTGCGTCGAGAATGGCGAGGAATATAAATTTGACAGCATCGGCATTCGCCACACACCGAAATTGCGCAAATTGCGTCGTTTCCGCGACCTTTATGATGACTTGATTCCCGCTATTGATGTTCCTCTTGATTTGATTGATAAGCGCACGGTGATGCCTGGTCTTGGTGTGCCTGTCGTCGGTGTCATTCCTGCGAATGAAGCAAGCAAAATCAAAGGCTCCGTTCCCGTGAATGCCCGAGGTACCGTTCGTACCCTGACCGCCATCATGGAGTTCCCAGAAGGGAAGGACCGCAAGCCCATCATGCGTTTGATTTCTCGCCCCTTGCAAGACAAGGTTAAGGTGGGTAGCTTGAACTACCAACTCGCTGGTGATGCCTCTGCATCCTTGGAAATCTATTGGAACTTGACTGGCGCGAAGGAGTGGCGCTTCATGGGGCTGCTCAATCCAGTCAAATTGCGTGATGTCATGGGTCTCTCCTGCATGGAGCAGTATGATCCCAAGCGCATCCCCGTCATCTTGACCCATGGGCTTGCCAGCGACCCGACAACCTTTACCCTCTTGGTCAATAGGCTTGTCAATAATCCTGATATCGCAAAGAACTACCAATTCTGGTTCTTTGGCTACCCAACAGGCGTGGCATGGACCATCACCAGCGATATTTATCGCAAATCCTTGACGGAAGTTCGTCGCCGCGTTGACCCCGATAAGAAAAACAAGAACTGGGATCGAATGGTCGTCGTCGGACACTCCATGGGTGGCTTGATCACCCACTACAGCCAGTGTGAAGATTCTTGGCGCATGCTCGAAACCGTCTTGACCCCCGAAGCGCAGCAAAAGTACTTGGGTGAAGGTCATGCCCATGACAAGATGAAGACTGAGGAGGGACAAAAGATGCATGATATGTACTTCTTCGACCCTGTGAAAGCGGCGCGAGTCATCTACTTGGCAACACCGCACCGTGGGGCACCCATGGCCTCCTATCGCATCGTCGAGTTCTTCCGCCAGCTCATCGGTTTCCCCGAAAAACTCCTGAAGGAAACAGCTAAAATCGTCACCTTGAACGAAGATGTCTTCCTGCTCGACCCATCATCCCTTGCTGACTGGTACACCAGCGTCAATCAGTTGGATGCCGAGAGTACCTCCATTCAAGGCCTTGCCAAGATGAAGGTGCGCGACGTGCCAACACACTCCATCATCGGTGACCGCGGGAAGGGGGATACGCCCGAGAGTTCCGATGGTATCGTCCCCTACTGGAGCAGTCACTTGCCATTTGGTACCGAGGACATCGTCCCCACAGGGCATAGCGTCCAAGCCATCCCTGAAACAGCGGACGTGATGGAACGCATCTTGCTGGAGCACTTGAAGTCCTACGGAATCAAGACAGTGAGTGATGCTAATTAGTAATTAGTAATTGAGCGAAGCTCAAGGCACACTCAATTTTACAACACGGCTGTTCCTTAATGGAGCAGCCGTGTTCTTTTGTGACGCTTTAGTATACAGCCTCGGCATATCTACCAAGCGCCAAAAAAGCCACGCTTCTAATAGAAGCGTGGCTTAAAATATTAGGGGGTGGAATCGGCTTAGCAATTACTCACCGCGCGAAGCGCGCTAATTTGTAATTCCCAATTCCCCTCATTGGAGCGAAGCGACTTAGTGCTTCTTGCAGAAGTCTTCGATGCGGTCGAGACCTTCCTTGAGGATGTCGAGGGAGGTGCAGTAGGAAATGCGGATGGCATTGTCGTTACCAAAGGCGATACCGGGGATGGTAGCAACCTTGTAGCGTTCGAGAAGCTTGTCGCAAAGTTCCAAGGAACCGATACCGAGCTCAGTCGTGTCGATGAAGAAGTAGAAGGCACCCTTTGGTTCAACAGTCTTAATCTTTGGCATTTGTTGAATGCGGCTGTAGACGTATTGACGACGCATGTCGTACTCTTCGTTCAAGTCAGCGATGAATGTTTGGTCACCTTCAAGAGCTTCCATTGCACCGTATTGAGCAAAGCTCGTTACGTTGGAGCAAGTGTGGTCTTGAATCATGCGGATTGCATTAGCAATCGCTTGTGGTGCAGCGGAGTAACCCATGCGCCAGCCAGTCATCGCATAGCCCTTGGAGAAGCCATTGATGGTGATGGTCAGGTCGTAGAGTTCCTTGCTGAGAGAAGCGATGGAAACATGCTTTTCACCAGCGTAGACAAGGTGTTCGTAAATTTCATCAGCGAGGATGAGGATTTCTTCCTCAACAGCAACAGCACCGAGAGCTCCGAGCTCCTCTTGGGAGTAGACAGCGCCAGTAGGGTTACATGGGGTTGTGATGATGACCATCTTGGTCTTGGGGGTCATGGCATTTTCAAACTCCTCAGCGGTGAGCTTCCAGCCATTTTCGGCCTTGGTTTCAACGAAGACAGGAGTACCACCACAGATTTCAACCATGGATGGGTAGCTGACCCAGTAGGGGGAAGGGATGATGACTTCATCACCAGGTTCAATCACAGCAGTAAGTGCGCTGTAGATAGCGTTCTTAGCACCAGCGGTGACGCAAATTTGATTGATGCCGTATTCCAAACCATTGTCGCGGAAAAGCTTGTTGCTGATGGATTGGCGAAGTTGTGGAAGACCGGCGGAAGGAGTGTACTTAGTAGCACCATTTTCAAGAGCTGTGATAGCAGCTTGCTTGATGTTGTTAGGGGTATCTTGGTCAGGTTCTCCACCAGCCAAGCCGAAAACTTGTTCACCAGCGGCTTTCATTTCCTTAGCACGGTTTGTAACTGCGAGTGTTAAGGACGGAGTGAGAGCGGCTACATTAGGGGCGATAAAATCCATTGTTGCGTTTTCTATTAAAGATATTGAGACAGAGGGGGGCAATACCACTGACACAGCGGTACCCGAGTATTCTATACCTAAAGCTCTTTCGTAGCAAGAGAAATGTAAGACCCCTCAAGAGATTTTGGACGCCATGTCTTTTATCACGACTTCCCCATCAGAGAGGTGCCAGATTTTTGCTTGTCTTTGCGGCTTGTTGTGGCTAAGATAACAAAATAAACCTGACTTTATCCATGCGCTCTTTCTTTCTTTTCTGTACTCTCCTCCATTTATTAAGCCCCGTTGCGATGGCGCAGGCTAACAATTATGTCCTTAAGCCTGCCAGCAGCGAGGAGCAGGCAAAGGTACTCACCGGAGTGGTGCGCGATTTGTTCCTCGCGGCGGAGAAACGGGACCAAGCGGGGGTCAAGAAGGCCTTGGCGGCTGGTGCCTCAATCGATGCTTGTGATGCGGATGGCTCTACCGTCCTCATGAAATGCAGCCTTTATAGCTATCGCGAGATGGTGGATTTATTGCTGGAGCAGGGGGCCAATGTCAATATTCAGCGTAAGGATGGATGCAGTGCCCTGATGCTCGCGGTGGAGATGGGGCAGCGCGATTTGGTTCAAAAGCTACTGAACAAGGGGGCTGACTGGAAGGTCTGCGATGTGGAGGGGACGACTCTGCTTCATGTCGCTGCTGGATTTGGGCAAGTTGAAATGGCCGAAGAGTTGATTGAAAAGGGGGCGGATATTCACCAATGCAACAAACTGGGTGCAACCCCGCTGCTATCAGCCTGTGTGCGGGGGGAATACATGGCGGCTAAGATGCTGCTGGAGAAGGGCGCTCGGGTAGATGTGGTCGATGCCAAGGGGCTGACCATGCTGATGTGGTGTACTTGGCGCAATCGCCTGACCTGCATGCAGCTTTTGCTGCAACATGGGGCAGATATCAATGCCTGTGACCGCGATGGGAAATCGGCCATCTATTACGGCATTATTGAAAATAAGCCCGATGCTGTTGAGATTTTGGTGAAGCATGGTGCCGAGATGAATAAGCCTGATAAGCAAGGTATCACCGCCATGCAGCTTGCAAAAATCGCACCGCATAAGGATATTGAAGCCATCATGACCACGAAGCGCAAGGCGCCTGATAAGGACAGGCTGACGCAGGATGACTTTTTTGGGGCTTTGGTCAGTGCTGATTCGGAGCGTGTAAAACAATACATCAGCCATGGTTTTGATGTCAACAGCTGTGATGAAGCGGGCATGACAGCCCTTCATCATGCGGGGCTGTATGGCAAGGCTGACTTAGCTCTCTACCTGATTGCCCATGGGGCAAAGCTTGATATCGAGGACAAGAAGGGCTTCACACCATTGAGCTTCACTTGCCAATATGGGGAGTTGAAGATGGCGGGCGTTTTGCTGCAACATGGTGCCCGTACCGACCTTGGGGGTAAATTCTTTAGCAACGCCATGGCAGTCAGCGCCTACAATGATAAAATCTATTGCTTGGAGTTGCTGCGGCAGCGCGGGGCTGATGTTAATGCTAAGTTGGAGCAAGATGTCACCCCTCTGATGGCGGCTTGTCTTGGTGATAAGTCCGAGTCTGTGGCCTACTTGCTGCACCTCGGGGCCGATGTCAATGCGCAGAATGCAGAGGGATACAGTGCCTTGGACTTTGCCACCAAACGTCAAAATGAGGATATCATCAATTACCTTGTGGAGCATGGTGCCCAAGAGGGCTGCAATGAAAAATCCTTGGTCATGGATAAGGAGGAGGCGAACCATCTGCTCCTTAGCTCGGTGAGGGAAAAGAACTTGGAGCGGGTGAAGGTCGCCATCGCCAATGGAGCCGACCCCAATTTTAGCAGCCGTATGGATGATGGGGAGGTGCCATTTCCTGTCCTCTTTGAAGCCTGTTTGAGCATTAATGGGCAAGATGTCGCCTGCTACCTCATCGAGCAGGGCGCCGACGTGCATGCCACCAGCAAATGGGGGCAAACCCCGCTCTTTTTGGCGGCAGGCTACAATTGCCAGCAGACGATGCAAGCCCTTCTCGCGGCTGGGGCAAAGCTGGAGCACCGCGACAGCAGCGGGGAAACGCCCTTCCTCTATGTGTCCCAGTATCAGGTTCGCGAGGCAATGGATTTTCTTCTCAAGGCTGGGGCGGACATCAATGCCGCCAACGACGCGGGCTATACCGCGCTGCTAAATGCCTGTCGGTACAATAAACCAGATTTAGCACGCTACCTGCTCAAGCATGGTGCAGACGTGAAGATTGAGTATGAACACAAAAATGCCCTTTTACTCAGTACCTATGCCGCGAACTTCGATATGGTTCAATTGATGCTCGAAGCGGGTGCGCCCATAGAGAGTGTCGATAAAGATGGCAACACCGCCCTTGGGGTTGCAGCTGCTTGTGGGGATTTTCGTACACTCCAGTACCTGACCGAGCAGGGCGCGAACATCAAGCATGTTAACCCTTGGGGCAATGATGCCCTTTCCAACGCCTGCATGAAGGGGCAGTACCGCTGCGCCCAATATCTCCTTGAAAAGGGCGCTGATTGCAACCTCCTCAACCAACAGGGGGATAGCCCCTTGGCTAAAGCTGCGGTGAGCGGGCATGCGCGCTGCGTGCAATTGCTCATGAAGCATGGCGCTAACATCCACCAGCGCGGGCAACATGACTGCACCGTACTGGGCTATGCTTGGATGGGTGGTAACATCGACTGCATCGAGATGCTGCTCAAGGCGGGGGCTGACCCCAAGCTGGCCGATGATGAAGGGAGCAGCCTTGCCACGGGATTGAAGAATGATAAACGATTTAGCCCCGCGCAACAAGCCTACCTGCTCGCCCTGATGGAGGGGCGGCAAGCAGCGATTCCCGACAAGGTGAAGAAGGGAAAGAGTGCCGATTTCTTGGCGGCCGTGGAGGCGAATGATGCGGAATTGGTGCGCGAGTTTATTCGTGCTGGGATGGCGATTGATAGCGTCGATGCCAAGGGCAATACCCCGCTGATGCTGGCCAGCAACCAAGGGAATGGCGAGCTGGTCGCGCTGCTGCTGCTGGCTGGGGCGGATATCAATGCCCAGAATACGAGTGGCTTTACGCCCTTGAGTCTCGCGACATGCTCTCACCAAGAGGCTGTGGTGCTACAACTTTTGTCGCATGGTGCCAAGATGCGTTTGGGCGATTGCGAATATGCCGATGCGCTGTACGCGGCCTGTTGCAGCGATGCGACAAGAATCGCCTTCCACCTATGCAAGGCAGGTGCGGAGCCCAACCATGCCTATCAACATGGATTCACCCCGCTGATGATGGCGTCCTTGCGTGGAAATGCGGACGCGGTGCGCGTGCTTTTGAACTTTGGTGTTGATGTTCATGCCGCTTGCGAGAATGGCTTGACTGCCTTGGGCATGGCAAAACATGAGAATCATACGGAAGTTGTTCACCTCCTCCGCAAGGCGGGTGCGATGGAGGAGAAGAAGGAAGTGCCCGAATCTAGGGAGAAAGCATCCGCTGCGATTCCCTCAAACATGAAGGGGGAAGCGAACAAGCAGCTGCTGGCTGCGGCCGCTAGCGGTGACATCCAAGCGGCAGACATCGCCTTGGAGGCAGGTGCCGATATCCGCGCATGCAGCGAAGACGGCTTCACCGCCCTGCAGCAGGCCATCATCAAGGGGCATGTTGAAATGGTGAAGCATCTGCTGCGACAAGGTGCCGACCCATTGCAGCTTGATGAGCTGGGGCATAGTTCCTTAAATTTGGCGCGTCATTATAAGCGAGAAGCCATCATCAACATCATTGAAGTTGCTCGCATGTCTGCTCTGCCTGCGGAAGGACGCAGCGTAGACAATACGGAAAAGTTGATTCTGGCTGCCCGCGATGGGGATGTGCCACAAGTCGAGCGACTGCTTGCCGCTGGTGCCGATATGGATGCCGTGGGCAAGGCGGGGCTCACCCCCTTGATGACGGCCTGCACAGCTGAACACTTGCGCGTCATCGAAGCCCTTTTTAAACAGGGTGTGGATTTGGAACAGCTCGACTACAAGGGTAGAACAGCCTTGCTGAGGGCCTGCGCGCTGGGGCAAAGTTATGCCCTCAAATTGCTGATTCATCTGGGTGCAGATCGGTCAGCTAAGGCGGAATACGGTGAAAACTCCTTAGCCGTTGCGGCCATGGCTGGGCAATTGAAGTGCGTAGACATTCTCCTTGAATCGGGGATGGATATTAATAATAAAGATGATGAGGATGGCTTCACCGCCTTGATGATTTGCTCTGTCGCTGGGCGTTTGGATGCCGTGAAGCACCTTCTGCAACATGGGGCCGATATGAACCAGAAGAGTTTTGATGGGTACACCGCCTTGGCGTTGGCACGCCATTTTGAGCGGGCGGAGATTGTTGCTTATCTTGAAAGCTTGGGTGCCAAATAAAGGGCACATCTGACGGAGCGATAAACAAACACTGCAAAAAAAAGCCCGCCATCCGTGAGGAGTGGCGGGCTTGTTGTTGAGTTGTTGATGCGTCTTACTGGACTTCTGCAACGGCTGCCTCCTTGGCGGCAGCTTCGGCAGCGGCACGTTCGGTGAGGACGCGGCGGTATTCTTGTGGGAAGACCTTGACGAAGTTGGGCAGTTCGTTATCAAAGTCAGCCAAGATGGCCTTTGCGCGCTCGGAGCCAGTGAGTGCGGCATGTTCTTCAATCAAACTGCGCAGTTTAGCAACGTCACGAACGTCCTTGACGGGGTCAAGGTCAATCATGTCGAGGTTGCAGTAGCGGTCAAAGATATGCTTTTTATCCCAGACGTAGGCCAAGCCCCCGCTCATGCCTGCACCAAAGTTGTGACCACTTTCACCCAGCAGTACGACGGTACCACCCGTCATGTATTCACAGCAGTGGTCGCCAGCACCTTCGATGACGGCATCGGCACCCGAGTTGCGGACGGCAAAGCGTTCCCCCACTTTACCGTGGACGAAGAGTTGCCCGCCCGTTGCCCCATAAAGGTGGACGTTGCCAGCAATGACGTTTTCGGATGGGTCGTATTGGCTGCCTTCAAATGGGGTCAGGATGATTTTGCCACCTGACAATCCCTTGCCCACGTAGTCATTGGCTTGCCCCTTGAGGTGCAGGCTGATGCCCTTGGCAAGGAAGGCACCGAAGCTTTGTCCAGCGGTTCCCTTGAGGGTGAGTTTGATGGTATCTTCCGCCAGACCTGCATTGCCATATTTCTTGGCGATGTAGTAGGAGAGGCGCGTGCCCACGGAGCGGTCGGTGTTGCAGATGGGTAGGTCGAGGGCGATGGGTGTGCCCTTTTCAACTGCCTCTTGCACTTGGTCGAGGTAGCCTTTGTCAAAGACTTCGCACTCGTTGTTCTCGTGCTTCGCACCATTGATGTTTTGGGATTCGGGGCGAATGATGTTCGAGAAGTCGAGGTTCTGGGTCTTCCAGTAGGCTTGGGCGCGTTCCACATGCAGCAGGTCAGCGCGACCGACAGCTTCATCAATGCTGCGCATGCCGATGGAGGCAAGGTATTCGCGCGTTTCGCGGGCGATGAAGGTGAGGTAGTTGATGACGTTTTCTGGCTTGCCGCGCATGCGACCACGCAGTTTTTCATCTTGGGTTGCAACACCAACTGGGCAGGTGTTCTTGTCGCAGACGCGCGCCATGACGCAGCCCAGCGCGATGAGGACGGAGGTGGCAAAGCCAAATTCTTCCGCACCCAGCAGGGTGGCAATGACCACGTCGCGACCATTGGTGATGAGACCATCGGTCTGCACTCGAATCTTGTCGCGAAGTCCATTGATGACGAGTGTTTGGTGGGTTTCAGCCAAGCCGAGTTCCCATGGCATACCCGCGTAGGAGATGGAGGTGAGGGGGGATGCCCCCGTGCCACCATCGTGACCGGAGATGAGTACCATATCAGCCCCACCCTTGGCAACACCTGCGGCAACGGTACCAACGCCTACCTCCGACACCAGCTTGACGCTGACGCGTGCCTTGGGGTTGGAGTTGCGAAGGTCGAAGATGAGCTGGGCCAAGTCTTCAATGGAGTAAATGTCGTGGTGCGGTGGTGGCGAGATGAGGGTCACACCGGGGGTGGAGTGACGCACGCGGGCAATCTCCTCATTCACTTTTTTACCAGGCAGCTGACCGCCTTCACCAGGTTTGGCACCTTGGGCAACCTTGATTTGGAGCTCGCGGGCGTTGGCAAGGTACTCGGCGGTGACGCCGAAGCGACCCGAGGCAATTTGCTTGATGGCGGAGCAGAGGTCATCCCCATTGTCGCGGATGGTGTAGCGGCTTGGGTCTTCCCCACCTTCACCGCTGTTGCTCATGCCGCCAATGCGGTTCATGGCGATGGCGATGGCTTCGTGCGCCTCCTTGGAGATGGCGCCGAGGCTCATGGCTCCCGAGACGAAACGACGCAGGATGTGCACTTCGCTCTCCACCTCTTCCAGTGGGATGGGGTTGCTCTTGAGGTCGAAGAGACCACGCAGGTTGCAGAGGGTTTCTTCGTTTTCTGTCACCATGGCAGAGAAGATTTTGTACTGGGCGTAGTCTTCGTTGCGCAAGGATTTTTGGAGGGAGGCAATGACCTTGGATGTCCAAAGGTGCTTTTCGCCCCCGCGCTTCCACTTGTAGAGACCAGCGTCTTCCAGCTTTTCTTGCGGGGTGAATTTAAGTTCTTTCTTGGCGTTGAGGCGCGTGGCTGACTCTTTGGCAATGTCGGCCAAGGTGATGCCACCGACGCGTGAGGAGGTGCCGGGGAAGTAGGTGTTAACTACTTCATCCCCCAGACCAATGGCCTCAAAAATTTGGGCGCCACGGTAGGATCGAAGGGTGGAGATACCCATCTTGGACATGATTTTGAGTAGACCAAATTCAACAGCTTCAATGAAGTTGACGACGGCCTTGGTGGCGGAGATGTCTTCCTTAAGGGCATCGGTCGCAGCCAGCTTGGCGATGGAGTCAAAGGCCAACCATGGGCAGACAGCTGTTGCACCGTAGCCGAGCAGCAGGGCAAAGTGCATGACTTGGCGGGCTTCCCCCGTTTCAGCGATGACACCTGTGCTGGTGCGCACACCCAAGTCGCGCAGCTTGGCGTTGACGGCGGCAACCGCCAGCATGCTGGGGATGGGTGCCTCGTTGTAGCTCAAGCCTCGGTCGCTGAGGATGATGATGCGATAACCCTTGGCAATGGCTTTTTCTGTCTCGACGGCCAGTTCCTTCAAGGCCTCTTCAAGCCCCTTGTCGGAGAGGGTGGAGAAGCCAGTTGGCAGGGTGATGCAGCGGAAGTCTTCGTTCTTGTTGGCCTTGAGGGCCGCCAAGTCACCTTCGGTCAAGATGGGGCGTGCCAACTTGATGTTGCGTGCCATCTCTGGCTTTTCATCAAGGATGTTGGCAGGGTTGCCGATGAAGGTGGTCAAGGACATGCCCAGCTGTTCGCGGATGGGGTCAATCGGTGGGTTGGTGACCTGTGCGAATTGTTGCTTGAAGTAGTTGAAGAGGTTTTGAGGGCGCTCGGAGAGCACGGCCAAGGCGGCATCATTCCCCATGGCAGAGATGGGCTCATGCCCGCTGTTGGCCATGGGCAGGATGAATTTTTCGATTTCATCTTGCGTGTAACCAAACTGGCTTTGCTGGGCCAAGGTGGCGCGCTTGCTGTGGGTTTCGGGCTCATCAACGCTGTCGAAGAAGCCGTGAATTTCGATATGGTTCTCCTTGCACCAGCGGCGGTAGGGCTTGTGGCGGGCAACACTGGTCTTCACTTCGTCATTGTAGCTGATGCGCTTCTTGTCAAAGTCAATCCAAAGGATGTCACCGGGGGTCAAGCAGCCGCGCTTGACGACGTGGGCGGGGTCGGTATCGAGTACCCCTGCTTCCGACGCGAGGATGAAGAGACCATCATCGGTCAGTTCATAGCGGGCAGGGCGCAGACCATTGCGGTCAATGAGGGCACCTGCACCCAAGCCATTACTGAAGCAGACGGCGGCTGGACCATCCCATGGTGCCATGATGCCAGCATGGTATTCAAAGAATCCGCGCAAATCTTCCCCAAGGAAGTAGCGTTTGCCGAAAGCTTGGGGCACCAGCATCATCATGCTGTGGCACATGCTGCGACCACCCGTGGTGAGCAGCTCCACCGCATTGTCCAAGCTGGCCGAGTCGGATTGGCCTGCAGGGATGATGGGCAGCAGCTTTTTGATGTCTGGCCCAAAGAGGGGGGACTCCAAGTTGCCTTCCAGCGCGCTCATTTGATTGAGGTTGCCACGCAGGGTGTTGACCTCGCCATTATGGGCCATGTAGCGGAAGGGGTGGGCGAGTGGCCAGCTGGGGAAGGTGTTGGTGGAGTAGCGTTGGTGGACGATGGCCATGCAGCTCTTAAAGCTCGCTTGGGTCAAGTCGGGGTAGAAGAGGGGGAGCTGTGGTGCCATCAACAGACCCTTGTACACGATGGTGCGGGCCGAGAGGGAGCAGATGTAGAACTTGTCGCCCAGCTCGGGCAGGGCAGCTTGCACATTGTGCTCCATCACACGACGCAGGATGTAGAGTTGGCGCTCCAAATTGTCGTTTTTGAGCTCTTCGTCCTTGGCCGAGATGAAGATTTGCTCAATAGCAGGTGCGCTTTCGCGTGCCATCTTACCAATCTTATCCTCTTGAACTGGGACGACGCGGGTGCCGAGAAGGGTGAAGCCCTCGGTATCCAGTGCAGATTGAATCTCTTTCATGCAGACAGCGCGTTGATTTTCTTGCTTAGGCAAAAAAATCATCCCCACTGCATAGGTCCCTGCGGCTGGCAGGGTGCATGGGGACGCGCTTCGGAAAAATTCGTCAGGGATTTGTAGAAGCATCCCTGCACCGTCGCCCGTCTCGGGGTCGCAGCCAGTGGCTCCACGGTGGAGGATGCGTTCTAAGATGGTGATGCCCTTCTTAACGATGTCTTGGGAGGGGATCGCTTTCGTGTCTACAACCATGCCTACGCCGCAAGCATCGTGCTCATTGGCTGGGTTATAAAGTCCTTGTGCTTGAGGATAGTAGGCGCTTGATGTCTGTTCCATTTTAGTGAGATAGTTTTTGAGTCACAATAAACAAAAGAGTGACGAAAAAATATATCATGAAAAAACCAATTCTGCAATACCAAAAACGGAGTCGCTTCGCGCCAATGGGGAATTGGGAACTGTGTCGCTTCGCTCCAATGGGGAATTGGGAACTGTGTCGCTTCGCTCCAATGGGGAATTGGGAATTGGGAATTGGGAATTAGAATATTGTGCCCTAGCGGGCAGGGAAGCAAAGCAT
>JAWXTZ010000006.1:0-46505 GCA_044433085.1 Akkermansia sp. | reverse complement strand
AAATTGGCGCCAATTTGTAGCTTTCGCGTCCCAAATATTTAATATTTGGGCCTCTCAAGCCCCAAATTTGTGCTCAATTCGCATCCAAAACTCATCACGCCTAATTTTGCAAGGTCCCCTTATGGATGACTTAGCATGAATCAAGATTACTTCTACAAACTCTGGGTCATGTCCCTGATGGGCTATGTGTTCGTCTTCCAATTCATGGGTGAACATCAGGAGTCTGCGCTCTACGAACGTCTCTTCTTCGGCTACAATGTGCTCAATCTCGGGCTCTTCATCGCCGCCATTGTCATTCTCTGCATCAAATGGAGCTACATGCTACCCATGCATCGATTTTTAAGCATCATAGGCTTGGTGATTAATGGAGGACTCCTTGCACTCCTTGTCCACATGTGGATGAGCCACTGGCTAGAACAAGGGCAACTTTTCCTTTCTTAGTTTGTCATCCTACACACAGATAGCTTGCTATATCTGGTAGAATAGCTTACCCTGTAAGCATGATTCCTAAAAAACCCCTTATTGGTCAAAAGACAGCCATTCTTTCTAGTATCACTGCCATTGCCGTACCTGCGCTTATTGCGGGTGGGGTCTTTGCGGCTTATAATTTTTCTAACGAAACGGTTGATGGTGGTTATGCTGCCTATGTGTACTCGAAGCCTATTTTTGGGGCTAAGGAGTTTAAGCAGGTTTTGCGCGGACCTGGTGGTACGGGTATGGTTTGGCGTCAGGATTCCTTCATTGTTTCCGTCACCCCTTATACGATGAGCGAGCAGTTCACGGATATTCGCGCGGCTGACCAGCTTAAGATGACGGCCGAGGCCTATCTCGTCTTCCGCATTGATGCGAACAAGGTGAAGGAGTTTGTGGAGCAGTATGGCGCGATGTCTGAGGTATCTAGCAGTGACCCTGAGGCTATTGTGACTGATGCTTACCAATCCTTCATTCAACAGCCCTTCCGCACGGCGGTGCGCTCTGCCATTGCTCGATTCAGCGGTTTGGATGCCCCTGCCCACCTCTCGGACATCACGGTGATGGTGACTAATGATTTGAAGACTCAGCTTGCCAAGACTCCCTTCATTCTTGAATCGGTGACCATCGGTTCCACCACGCCTCCTGAATCCGTCACGGCTGGCATCACCAAGAAGGTGGAGGCGACTCAGGAGTACGAACGCCAAGCGATTGAGCTGGAGATTGCCAAACGCTCCGAAGAAATTGCCAATGCGGAAGGTCGCGCCAAGGCTAACCGCGTGAGCGAGGAAGCCCGTGGTAACCTCCTGCGCGTGCAAGCCGAGGCTGACGCTGAACGCTACAAGCAAGAGCAGATGGCACAGGCGGAGCTCGCCCAAAAGAAGGCACAGGCCGAAGGTTTGCTGATGATTAAGAAGGCCGAGGTCGAGGGTATGTTGCTGGAGGCCAAGGGTCGCCAAGCCTTGGGTGATTCCATCACCGACAGCTTCATCCGTTTGGAGGCAGTCAAGAATTTTGATAAGCTCAAGTTCCCGCACATTGTCGTTGGGTCGGAAATCATTAGCCCCATCCAAAACATCCTTCAAAAGGCTTTGCCTGCAATGCCTACTCCCCCTGCTCCCCCAGTAGGTCAATAAGCAGCCATGCAAAACTGGGGCTTCAATTGGGACACGGCTCTGCTGGAGATGCAGAACAGTGTCGTCTGTCGCATGACGGATTGGTGGCATTTGCTGGGTATCCCCGCCCTGCTTGCCATCCCCATTTGGCTGCCCTACTACCTGCTGATGCGCAAGTGGAAGCGCGAGGGCAAAGACCGAGGCTGGCAGGGCAAGTTGACTAGACTTGCCTGCTACCTCATCACCCTGCGCGTCAATTTGCTGATGCTTGAGGGTGTATGCAATCGCGACTACTGCGACATCAACCGCATCATTGGTGATACGCCTGATTTTTTAGTCAGCCTCCTCCTCAGCAGCATCTGCCTCCTTTTCATCAATAGGGCGATTAAGGGCGTAAAGGGCACTATTTTTTCAGCTCATCGGGGATGATGGGCATCGCGCCATTTTGCGTGCAGACGTAGGCGGATACTCGCACCGCGCGGGTGTGGGCGACGCAGACATCATCCCCCCGCAGGATGGAGGCCATGAAGGTGGCGGTGAAGGAATCACCCGCACCGACCGTATCCGCAATCTCCACCTTTGGTGTGGCGACGTAGGAGACATTACCGGGGGTAAAGACATAGCTACCGTTAACCCCACAGGTGAGGATGAGCATTTTGAGATTGTACTTGGCTAGCAGAATCCAGCACTTGTCTTGCAGGTCGATACCGGGGTAGCCAAACATGCGACCGATGGTGACCAGTTCTTCATCATTCAGCTTGAGCACATTGCACTTCTCCATGGATTGGCAGATGGTCTCGGCTGTGTAAAAGCCTTGGCGCAGGTTGATGTCAAAGACTTTGTAGCGTCCTTCTTCCTCGGGCATGGCATCGAGGAATTTGTTGATGCTGGTGCGTGAGGTGATGCTGCGCTGCGCCAGTGAACCAAAGCAGACAAGGCGGCAGTGCTTGGCGAGCTTAGCATGAGCGGGGGTGAAGGGGATGTTATCCCAAGCGACGCCTTCCTTAATCTCATACATGGGCACGCCATTGGGGTCGAGTTCGACTTGAACGGTACCAGTCGCATAGGGCAGCTCAGCAATCAGGTATTCCAGTTTTTTATCGTCGAACTGTTGGAGCAGTTCCGCCCCCAGTTTGTCTTGCCCGACAGCACTAAGCACCTTGCTATTGAAGCCAAATTGTGAGACATGATAGGCAAAATTAGCGGGGGCACCGCCCATTTTTCGCCCCTCGGGCAGCACATCCCACAAGGCTTCACCCATACCGACAACATACTGTTTTTCTTTCTTCATGGTGGATTTCATTTAAAACTTATGCTTCGTCACCCTTGCGGATGCGCGAACCCCAAATGGCGTAGTAGAGCATCACGGCTTCGCAGAGCACCACGAGGAACCATGTGTATTGCCACGAGCCGAACATATCAGCCATGTAGCCTTGAATGAGGGGGAAGACGGCACCGCCAAAGACACCCATCATGAACAGCCCCGAGGCCTTGGAGGTGTATTCGCCCAAGCCCTTGACCGCAAGGGTGAAGATGGCGCTCCACATGATGGAGTGGCACAGTCCGATGCTAATGAGCACCCAGAGATTTTCGGTCGATATGGCAATGAGTGCCAGAATGATAGCGGCTACCGTGGTGGCGACCAGCTGGGTGCGGGCGGAGACATGGCTCATGAAGCTGCTCAAGGTACGACCGACCATCAGCCCACCCCAGTAGAGGGTGGCGAGCAGCGCAGGAATGCCCAACTTAGCCCCCCAGAGCACAATGTCACGGTGGCCAAAGAAGCTCAGCTCGTCACCATGCTCAATCAATTGAATGGCGTGCAGGTTGACGTTGACACCGATGCAGACCTCCGCCCCGACGTAGAAGAAGATGGCCAGCACGCCCAAGCGCAGGTGACGGAAGGACCAGATGGAACGCCCCTGCTCGGCATTTCCCTTGCTGTAGGTGCCTTCGATATTGGGCAGGTGAAGGCGTGCGGTCACCAAGGTGACAGCAAGGATGAACAAAGTGATGATGGCAAAGGGCCAGAGCAATTGCCCCGCGCTGACATCGACCAAGGCGACACCGGCAAACATGACCCCCGTGACAAAGAAGGGTGCAATCATGGTACCGATGGAGTTGATGGCGCAGGTGATGTTCATGCGCTGCACGGATTGGGTACCTGGTAATTCGTAGGAGGCGATGTAGGGGTTGACAACCACTTGGCAGATGGCGGCAGATGTCCCCATGAGGAAGGAGCCACAGAGGAAGACAAAGTAGCCGTAAGGGATGTAGTTACCCTCAACATGCAGGCCAAATTCGTTCAAGTACGTCGCCATGGCCGAGGCGAGGTAGAAGAACACCCCGCCGCCGACCATGAAATAGAGGGCGCGCAGGATGGTGGTTTTGTACCCATGCTCATTAATCCACTTGCCCCCCAGTCGGCTGTTGAGCAGGTAGCCGAGGAAGAAGAAGAAGGGGATAAGTGTGATGAGGGTGTTTTTTAGGGATTCCACCCCTGAGAGGAAGGCCACTTGCAGCGGCCCTTGGATTTGTCCATTCACCGTCGTCATAAATCCTACGATGAAGTAGATGAAGGTGAGGATGATGAATGGGGCTAAACCGAATTTCTGTTTCTGTTCCATAAGGCGTGCTTTCTTCTCAGGGGGGACTTAAAAATTAAAGAATGCTTTTGAGGGTGGACATGGTACCCTTTGTGGCGATGTCAGCCACAAATTGTTCGTAGGCTTGAACAAAGGCAGGGGATGCCACTAAGTCTACACTACTAAATGCGGAGGCAGAAAGGAAGTCTAAAGCTTCACCACTTTCAATTAACTTCCAATCAGCTGCAGTCATGGCTGGCTCAAAGATGTCGTAGCCCTCACCTGCGTCATCCTTTTGCAAGGCGAGGTAATGGCGGTAAGCTGCGACGAGATAGGCTACACGCGTGACATCTTCATCATGGGCGAAGAGGTCGGCAATGATGGGCATGACATAGACGGGGAACTTGGAAGCCCCATCCCCACAGAGGCGGGAAACTTGGTCGCTCACCGCGCTGTTGCCAAAGCGCTCGATAAGGGTTTGCCTGTAGACCTCAAGGTCGATTCCCTTAGGGGCGGGGACGTGGGGGGTGACATCCTTATCCATGAAGCTGCGGACAAACTTGACGATGTTTTCATCCTTCATGGCCTCATCGACCTTGCGGTAGCCGCTAAGAATGGCGGGGTAGGACAGCAGGGAGTGCGAGGCGTTGAGCAAACGCAGTTTCATCTTTTCGTAGGGATTGACATCATCGGTGAATTCCACACCGACCTTTTCCCAAGCGGGGCGACCAGCGGCAAAACAATCTTCAACAACCCATTGAATGTAGTCCTCGCAGTAAACGGGGGCGGCATCGGGGGTGGGCAAGGTAGCGTTGATGCGCTCGCGGTCAGCTGGCGTGGTGGCGGGGGTGATGCGATCGACCATGCAGTTGGGGAAGGTGACGTTTTGCGCCAGCCAAGCAGCGAGCTCGGGGTCTTGCTGGGTGATGAAATCGGTCACAACGCGCTTGCAGACATTGCCGTTGTGTTGCAAATTGTCACAGGTCAAAATGGTGAGTGGACCGGCACCCGCAGCGACGCGGCGTCGAAGCCCCTCGGCAATGATGCCAAAGACACTCTGTGGTGTAGCAGGCTGGCTCAAGTCGTGGCGCACTTGCTCGGTGTCGAGATTGTAACCGCCCTCGGTAATGGTCATGGTGATGATGCGGATACTCTTATCCGCAACTTTGTTGAGGATGGCTTCGCTGTCATCCCCTTGGAAGAGCAGCTCGACGAGCCCCCCCATCCACTCAACTTGGTTTTGACCATCACGACCACAGATGGTCAAGGAGTACATGTTCCCCTGCCCCTTTAAAGCTTCGTACAAGCCTTTATCTTGGGGCATAATCATCGCCCCACAAATGCCCCAATGGGACTGAGATTCATCAGCCAGTAGCTGGTGGGTATAATATTCCAAGTGCGCACGGTGAAAATTGCCGACACCGAAATGAAGGATGCCAGCGGTAAGATTTTCACGATTGTAGTTCAATGAGATAGGTGATTTTGTTTTCATGATATCAAAAGATGTGCAATAGAGTTTAAACTTTGATTAATCTGAAAGTAGCATAAAAATCACGCTTAGGTGAAGACTTTTTCACTATATGTTTTCCGCAAACGATTGCGGGAACGATTCCAAATTCTGGGAACGTTTGCATCATGGAGTTTTTTGCGGAATGATTCATTTTTAGGTCGCACTCATACCTCAGCTCGTATATACTTGTAGGGAAATGAAGCGTGTAACCATTAAGGATTTGGCAAGTAAGCTCAATATTTCCGTCTCGACGGTATCCCGAGCCTTGAGCGGGGATTCCAACATCAAATCCGAGACGCGACAACTTGTTGTCGACTTAGCCAAGCAACTGGGCTACAAGCGCAACGATGTTGCCGCCAACCTAAAATCAGGTCGCAGTCAAACGATTGGAGTGCTCGTCCCAGAGATGATTACCCCCTTCTCTTCCATGATTATCAAAGGTATTCAGCAGGTACTCAAGAAGGAGCACATCAAACTCATCATTGCCGAATCGGGCGAATCATGGGAGGAAGAGCGCGAAAACATCGCCATGATGGAAAAATTTATGGTCGATGGCCTCATGGTCAACATTTGCAATTATCACAAAAACAGGGAAGAATACACCCGCCTGCAACAACAGGGCATGCCACTGGTCTTCTTTGACCGTTTACCCCATAAAATGGGGGTATCCAAGGTCGTGATTGACGACTACATCAAATCCTTCTTCTTGGTGGAGCACCTAATCCAGCAGGGGAACAAGCGCATCGTCTACTTGCAGGGGCCTGACCATGTTTACAACTCCATTGAGCGGGCGCGCGGCTATCATGATGCCTTAAGCAAACACAAGATACCCGCCTCCCCCGAGCCTCTTGTCCAGCACAGCTTGAGTTTTGATGATGGACATGCTGCTGTCAAAGAATTATTGGCACGAGGGGTTGAATTTGATGCCATTCTAGCCTTTACCGATACCTTGGCCATCGGGGCTCTCAATGAGCTGCAAGCTCAGGGCATCGCGGTACCCGATCAAGTTTCCGTCGCAGGATTTTCAGGCACCGTGCTTTCCACCATCGTCAGCCCTGCCTTGACAACAGTTGAAGCTCCCTTGGAAGAGATGGGTATCAATGCAGCAAAACTTATTTTAGAGCGCATCGAAAACCCCAAGGCGCCCATCCGCTCCATCGTGCTGGACGCAACCACCATTTACCGCCAATCAACGCGATAAAAAAAGCAGCCACAAACTCGTGTGACTGCTTCATCAAAATAAAGAGACCCGTACACTTTACCAGGAAAAATTGTTTCCTAAGTCGGAATCAGCACTGCTGATATTAGGTTTGGCACCGGGGACATCAAAGCACTCTTGCTCAAAGAGGATACCACCCTTACCACCTGTAAAGCCCGTACCCATCTGAGGATTGGCTACATTGATTTGCAGCTCGGATGGAGCTTCTAAAGAGCTTGGCAGGACGCTGGATGCGCGCAGGGAATCAGCCGAAGCAATCATGTTGCGCATGACGCGCTCGCGACTTGCTGTAGCGGGGGCACTGTCGGAATTGACGGCCCAGTTGGTCGTCGCCAAGGTCAGCGCACCAAAGCCGAGGAAAGTCACGGAGCTGAATGCTAATTTTACCTTATTGAGACCACTGAAAAACAAGTGCAAATTTTCCCAAAGTCGGACACGCGCTGGCTGACAAACAGCTTGTTGGACTACCTTTTCATGAAAAGAGACGAGAAAACGCTCCTCAAAATGAGCCTCTTTGACAGGTTCAATATAAAGTTGCGAGAGAAGCTCAACGAGCTCGTCTTCCCGCAGGGTGTCCATTTCTTTTCGAGTGTCTTCCATAACGAATCAATTGCTGACTACAGAATAGACTACCAGTTGGAGTTTTTTGTTCAATGTAAATAACAGATTTTCCCAAATAATTTTCTAATTTTCCCAAAAAACGCCCAAAGCGACTCGCTTACAGACATCAAGGCATCGGGTAAATTGCTTCAACAAGATAGTAACAGATTGACAAAATGCCCGAATTGATGCAGACTCTCCCTGCGAATGATTAAATTGACCAACTTATCTGGCGCCAACGAGATTGGCTCCAACTCCTACCTTCTTGAAATTGACAACAGCCGCATCGTCCTTGATGCGGGCATGCACCCTAAAAAAGAGGGTAATGCCGCCAAGCCCCAGTACCAACTCATTGGGGATGATAGCCCCGATACCATCTTCATCACCCACGCCCACCTCGACCACATTGGCACCCTGCCCGTCGTTCAGGAATTGTACCCCAATGCCGAGGTTATCATGACCCCTGGAACCGCCATGGTGGGCGAGGGCATGCTGCACAACTCCGTCAACGTCATGACATCCAAACGCACCAATGATGGCGTGGTGGAATACCCCTTCTTCACCCATGGAGAATTGGACAACGCCACCCTGTCTTGGATGAGCCATGACTATAATGAATACTTCCGCGTGGGACGCAAGCGTGAAATATTAGCCAATTTGCGTGACGCGGGGCACATTCTTGGCTCCTGCGGGGTTCAGCTTGAATCCCAATCTGGCACGACCTTCTTCTATACGGGCGATGTGCAATTTAGCAACCAAACGCTCATCCCCGGTGCCAGCTTCCCCGAAGAGGGCATTGACATCTTGATGATGGAATGCACCCATGGTGCCACGCCCAGTGACGAGGATTACAACCGTAAGAAAGAATTGCTCGCTATGGCCAAGGTCATTCGTGAAACCTTGGAAAACAACGGGGCCGTTCTCATCCCAGTCTTCGCCTTGGGTAAAAGCCAAGAATTGCTCTATGAATTAGGTCGATTCCGCGATGAGGGCATCATCCCCAACGCCCCCATCTACTTTGGTGGCCTTAGCACAAAGGTGACCATTTATTACGATAAACTTGCCGATAGCACGCCCCGCCTCAAGCCAGGGTATCGCTTGCGCCAGTCCATCAAAACCCAAGGCTTGCCCAAGCAAGGCAAAGCCCCACTCATTGCCAGTGCTGGCAACATCTACCTCGTCTCCAGCGGGATGATGAGCGAACACACGGTCTCCAACGTTTTGGCATCCCAAGTCTTGCCGCGTAAGAATGACACCATCATCTTTGTTGGCTACAGCGACCCCGATAGCCCTGCGGCATGGATTAAAGCCACCAAAGCAGGGGATTTAGTCCGACTGAAAGCCAAGGGCGGACAGGCCTACCCCGTCAACTGCCGCATCGAACAATTCAGCTTCTCGGGACACGCGACACGCGATGCCCTACTTGAATACACGGCACGCCTCGCGCCAAAAAAAGTCCTCCTTGTGCATGGGGATCCCGCAGCACTTGATTGGATGGCTCAAAGCATCTCCAACATCCTACCAGAGACCGAAGTCATCATCCCCGAAGCAGGGAAAACAATCGAGCTCGACTAAGCCGTCACTCCACCTATTTTGGACTAGATATTTCCTTGCATTGAGCAGGGAAATATGGTACAAGTGGTGGCATGGAACTTCAGTGTGCTAAGTGTGGTAAGAAATTTGTAGCAAAATCCGACAAATCAGAATTCTGTTCAGATTGTGTTTCCGAAGAGTTTGGTACGCATACACCGATGCAGACATCCGAGGAAGAATTCATTGAAGATGGAAGTAGTCGGGATGATTTCTTCAAGAAAAACGAGCAAACGAACATACGCCAACAGCAACGGGCCCTCCGCCTTAAGGAGGAACTTGCCTATGGTTCGGGCTTAAGCCCAGCAGGCAAAATCCGCTTTACCATCGGCCTGTTTATTTTCTTCTTCAGCATTGGTATCACGCTGCTTAACGATACCGACAAGGCGGTTAATTCCCTGCTTAACCTCACGCCTGATTCATTGAGGGTCTTCTGCATCATCTTCGGTGTCCTATCAACTCTTTTCGTCTTCACATCGAGCAAACGGCATAAGGCTCTTCGCTACCTCAGCAGCATCACCATCCTCGCCCTGAGTTATTTCATGGTAGACATCTTTCAATCCGAAGATTCAGACCGAATTAACGAACCATTTATTGTTGAGGAGGAATACATCAACAACAAACAAGTCGAAGAACCTACAGGGCGTTTCATTTCCGATACAGACCTCAAAAACTTCAATAACTTAACTTACGACAAGCGGACACAAAGTGCCTACGCCATCTTTATTGACCAACCTGACCCTGTCTACCGCACCCAAATGCGCGACTACCTCCACCGTGTATTAATTGGGGCTAGCACCAACATCTATAGCCGCAAACGTGGCTACCTATACGTCATCGAAAATGCACCTTACCCCATGAAGGACATCAGCAAGATTGCTGCGAGCTTAGGCAAGATTTACTATGCAGAGCCCGAAAAGGGAATTTACGAAGTCCAGTACGACAGCGACATCGCCCACATGTCCAACCGCTACTCGCAAGAGGTCATCAACACCCCCACCCACCCAGCCTACGTCTATGCGAATATTGAAGAACTGCACAGCAAAGTCTCCGACCGCGTAGCACGCGCCGCTCAAAGCCTCTCGGCCAGTAACTCCTCTATCTTACGAGTAGATATCCTCGACAACTTGAGCGAGGTCATCAAAGAACCATGGGAATCAGAACCCCACACCTACAATTGCCTGATGACCGCTTTGATTACCTATTCGTCCCTGCAAAATGATAACACCGCTAATGAATGCCTTCGATTTGTCAAATGGAATCAACAGAACAACAAATCAACCCCACCCCTTGTCATTAATTACCTGATTGATGCCAAGCCCGACATCGTCGCCCCATTTATCATCGACCAATGGATTAACAACCCCATTGTCTGGAACAGCTTCCTTGAAAAACTGGGACCAAAAGCTGAAGACCTCCTCATTGAGCAACTCAAAGTCACCAAGGATCTCCATCTTGTCAGCAACATCATTCACCACTTTGGGCAATTTGGTTCCGCCAAAGTGCTCCCCTACGTCACCAAATTGCAGACGCACCCAGACAAGCTGATCAACCAAGCCGCACAAAAGGCGAAACTCTTGATTGAGCAACGAGTCGAAGCGGATCAATAAAATCCCCACGCTGCCACCCTTCATCCAATAGGCAACCTGTCCACAAACATGTATTCCAAACTCTTCAAAATTTTAGGTGGGATGTTTTTCTCCATCCTCTGCGGCTATATTTGCCACCCACTGCTCTTCCCCGAAAAGGAAGAGGTCATCGTCAAAGAACAAAAGAAGACCGACGACACAGCAAATCATGAGGATAAGTCTAAGGCAGACGACGCCCCACCAGCCATTGCGGTCAACCAAGATGGCGATGTCAGTGACGCAGTTGAATTTATCGACGATGACGAGGATGGAAGCGTCCTTGACACATGGGGCACAGAGCCACCATCCGAAGAGCCACCGGCAGAACAGGCCTACGACGAAAACGACTACCAACCCGATGATACAGAACTCGTCGTCATCGAGAAAATCAAGGAAGATGAAGCCATCCCCCTTGATCCCAAGCAGCAATATGTCTCGGGACTTTGCGACGGGAAGCGAACAGGACAAATCAAAACCATGTCCAAGCGCATCGCCAAGAACTTGGAACGGGAGTCAGAACGTAACATCGTCCCCAAGTCAGAGGAGTTTGCACCCGAAGCATGGCGCAAGCCCGAAGAGATTCGCAAGACCATTACCGATCGTCTGCTCAAGCGCCTTGGTCCCCTGCACGCCGATGCCATCTGGTCCTACATGGAAGACCCAGCTAATCGTCGTGATGTCGCCATCCTTCAAATGATGCGACTGGTGGGTGATGAGACCATCAAATCCATCGCTAAAAAGCACGCAGGGCGATTGGTCATCGCAACCCTGTGCAGCGACATCCAATGGCTCAATGGCTTCATGTACTCAGGCCCCACAGAAAACATGGGTGAAGCCCTGACCAACCTAGCCTTCATCTTTACCCGTTACGCCGAGTTGTTAGAAGACCCCATGGCGCAGAAAATCGCCACCGCTGGTGCCTTGGAATTTGCACGAAGCGGCTTTGAGCCCCAACACTTGATGGAGCGCTTCAACTACTACTATACAAGCTATAACGAAAAGAAGCTCAACATCCTCTTTGAAGACCTTCAATACTGGGACATGCGCCTCGTCGTCGGGGCTAAAGACCCATGGAAATGGGGTTCTGTCAAGAACTTGACTTGGCTGCGCGACAACGTACGCCTGCCCGAAGCCATGTACACAGGTGCCTGCTCGCAAGTCCCCTACCGCCTGCGCAACGTCTGCGGGGATTCCATCCACGGACCAGAATACCTGCGCTGCTTCATGCCCTACTTTGATGGCGTCATTGCCCATGCTCACCGTGACATCGGTGGTGTTTGTGGTGCCTTATCTCACTACGGCACCTATGCCGCACTGGCAGCAGGCATCCCCGCCAGCGCCATGGGCGAACCCGGTCACTGCGCCTACACCGTCCGCGTTCAAGGCGAATGGGTACGCTGCAACTCCATCTACTGGAATCACAACCTCTTCTTCAACTTCTGGAAGGAACCAGCATGGGACTACCTTGACTTGATGCAAACGCTCTACACCGATGCCCACAAAACCATGGTATCAGACCAAATGGTCGCCTTGGGTGACATCTTAGTGGAACGACGCAAGCAACTCGCTGCCTTCCTGTGCTATGAGAATGCCGTCCTGACCCAACCGCTCAACTTCCCCGCCATCCTCAAGTACAACGCATTCCTCAAAGAGCGTGGGGCAGACAAGATGGAAAAGTGGCTCGAACTCCACGACTGGGTGCTTGAAGGCATCTGCCAGACCCACCACAACGCTGGTGGTCGCTTGCTCAGCAAATATATTTACCCCAACCTGATTCCCCAAATTGATGATAGGCGCAAGCGCAGCAAGCTCTTTGCAGAATTCTTCAAACAATGCAAGACCATGGGCACCAACCGTTGGGACATCAACGCCTTACTCTCCGAACAGCTCACCTCCTTCAAAACCGACAAGGAACAGGTGGACTTCATGAAGGACACACTGGGGGATCTCATCAAGAGACCTGACTACTCTGGTGCCGCCATGGCATGGGGGCTGGAGCATCTTGCCACCATCCCCGATACAGAGGAAAACCTCAAACTGAAGGAAGAATTCACCGATGTCATCATCAAATCGCTCAGCCGTGCCAAATCCAACAAGAAAAATGAGGACGCCACATGGGGTGCCCTTGGGGAAGCCATCTTCACCGCATCAGAGAACAAGGATCGCGGCATCTTCCAAGCCATCGGCAAATTGGCATTGAAGAAGTGCAAGAAGCACTTCCCCAAGAACAAGCTCAAATTCAAGGGCTACTCGGGTCAACTCCTCTCCGAAGAAGGTCTCATCTACTCCGATAAGACCATCGACCCAGGTGGGGCCTGCTGCTTACACTGGGGCGCACTTCAGAAAGATGGCGGTATGATTGCCGGCAAAACCAACGTCACTGTTGAACTGGCTAAAACGGCAACCATCAACGGCATCGTCGTCATCACCTCGACTCCGATGGATGCCAGCCGTGGCATGATTTTTGAAGCCTCGGAAGACGGGCAAAACTGGGTCAAGCTCGGCAATGCAGAAATGGAAGGTGCCATCATCCGCATCGACACCAAGAAGGCGAACGTCAAAGCACGCTGCATCCGCATGAGCCGTGGTGATGCCATGATTGCATCGGACATGACCTCGGGCATACCCGTTGTAGGCTTCTACGTCTACGGTAAAAAAATCAAGTAACCCAAGCCTCATCTCACCAACATGAAACGACTGAAACAACTCTTTATCCTTGTTCTCGCCATGGGTCTTGGCTGCCAAACAGCACAAGCGGCGAAAGCGAGAAGCCTCGAAGATGCCTACGGCAAAGCTCGGGACAAGGCCATCATGGTCTACTGCTACCCAGCTAACTTTAACGTGTCAATGGAAGACCACCAAAAGGAATTCATGAGCCGCCGAAAACTCATCAAGGGCATCTCAGGCATCACCTACTTGGAGCTACCCATCTACCAGAACCCCGACAAACGCGAGCAAAAGGATGCAGCCAAGTCCCTTGGCAAAGCTGGCATACCTGGGCGCATCTACAACCTCCCCTGCGTCATCATTCTCGATAAAGATAAAAACGTACGTGGCTTCATCCGCGATGGCAAGACGATGGCGGATGTTGAACTGGCCAACAAAGAGCTCAAGGAACTCATCGACATCTTTGATGAACAACAAAAATTGCTCAGCCGCGCAGAACGCGCCCGCCGAGGCAAAAAAGGTGAATACGTTGCCGAAGCAGAAGACTTGGGCGAAGGTCGCAACCTCTTCATGCCGCCCTCCGCAACAGCTGCCGCAGCAGCAGCCGATGGCGGGAACAAGGAAGGCTATGCCGCCCGCTACAGCCTCAGCTTTGAAGACGTGCTACCCGATTTAGATAAGACGGAGAGCAATGGAGAAGCCACCCAACTCATCCGTGGGATGATGAAAAACGGCAAATACAGCAAGACCCAGCAGCAGGAACTACTCTGCATGCTCACAGGGCACCTGCGACGCAACGGTGCCAGCGCATCCGAACTGCGCGGACTCTACCAAGAGATGAACAAAATTAACCCCAAGAGCGTCTACGGCTCTTATGCAGAACAGTGCATCAAAACCTACTGCACCGAATAATCACACCAAATAACACAACTCATAACAGAACCATACACTACCATGAACCAAGCACTTACAGATGCCATTCAAGCCGCTGTGGACGCAGGACAACTCCTCCCTGACAGCCAAGTTAACATTGCCGCACTCCTTCGTGGCACATCCGCAGCAGAAGCACCAGCCGCCATTGAAGAACTCGTTCAAGCTGGCAACTGGGACGAACTCAACAACCGCTTCTACAAAACACTTGCCTTTGGCACAGGTGGTTTGCGCGGTCGCACCATCGGCATGGTCGTCACCAAGGCAGAACTCGGACAAGGCGGACCTAACGAACGCCCCGAATTCCCCTGCGTTGGCACCGCCAGCATGAACTTCTTCAACGTCGGTCGCGCCATGCGTGGTCTGATCATCTACGTCAAGCAGTTCTTGGCACAAGACCCCGCCAATGCAGGACGCAAGCCCAAGGTCGTTGTCGGTCATGACACGCGCCACTTCTCGCGCGACTTTGCAGAATACTGCGCCAAAATCGCCACCGAACTCGGCTGTGACTGCGCCCTCTTTGACGGCCCCTGCTCCGTGCCCGAAGTATCCTTCGCCATCCGCGAAACCAATGCTGACACAGGCGTCATGCTGACAGCCTCGCACAACCCATCCCACGACAACGGCTTTAAGGCTTACTTCAACGAAGGGGCTCAACTCATCGCCCCCCATGATGCTGCCGTCATCGCAGAGGTCAACGCCCTGACCAGCGACGCCTACGACGCCCTTCCAGCCGATGAGCAAGGCAAGATTGAAACCCTGACCAGCGATTTTGACCGCATCTACATTGAACGACTCAAAGGCATCATCCTTCGACCCGAAGTCTTTGCGCAAGCAAGTGCCAAAGTCGTCTTCACCACCTTGCATGGCACTGGTGCACGCTGCATCGTCCCCATGTTGAAGGAAGTCGGCTGCCAAGTGAGCACCGTCGCAGCACAAGATGTGTTGGATGGTCGATTCCCCACAGTCGCAAGCCCCAACCCAGAAAACGCACCTGCGCTCGACATGGCCATGGTGCAAGCTGATGCAGAACAAGCCGACCTCGTCATCGCCACCGACCCCGATGCCGACCGCATGGGCATTGCCGTACGTGACAAAGTTGCCAACAAAATGGTGCTTCTCACCGGTAATGAAACAGGCTGCCTGCTGGCATGGTACCGTTGCATGAGCATGATTGAACTCGGCATCCTGACGCCAGAGAATATTGACAACGCCGTGATGGTGAAGACCTTTGTAACAAGCCCATTGCAGGATGCTATTGCTAAATCCTTTGGTATTGCTACCATTAACGTGTTGACTGGCTTTAAGTATATTGCTGATAAGCTGGGTAACTACGAACGCGCGATTCCTTCGGAACTCCGCCAAGGCTACCGCCAAATGGATGAGGCCACCACCCGCGCCCTGCGACTGGAACACAGCAAATTCTTCGTCTTCGGTGGGGAAGAAAGCTATGGTTATCTGGCCCAAGACTTCGTACGTGATAAGGATGCGAATGCCGCTGCATTGGTACTAGCAGAAATGAATGCTTACCTTGCTAGCAAGGGCATCGGATTGCTTGAATGCTTGAATAATATCTATGCTGAATTGGGTGTCTACAAGGAACAAGGTAAGAGCCTTGTGATGGAAGGTGCTGATGGTGCCGCCAAGATTGCGGCCTTGACACAGAGCTATATTGCTAATCCACCTACAGAGATGGATGGAACAGCCGTAGCGGGAATGCGTGACTTCTCAGCAGGTAACTTGATTGATGCGGAAGGACTGCCTATCCCATCGGAGAAGATGCTCTTTATCGACTTGGCGGATGGTCGCAACTTTGCGGTACGCCCATCGGGTACGGAGCCTAAGATTAAGTTCTATCTTTATGCACACAGCGAGCCCACAAGTGATGTGGCCGCAGCGCAAGCAGACGTTGAAGCCCGTATTGCAAGCCTGTGGGCAGCGATTCAGGCTGATGTGGATGTGCGCATGAAGTAAAGTCACACAAGCGCACCATCACCCACATGAAGGGTGCGCAGCACCCTGGGTTTCCAAAGGGACTAGTCCCTTTGGTGGGTGCAGGGCATTTTGCACTGCAAAATGAGAGGAGGAGAGTGAGGGACACTTCCCGAATGGCGCTGCGAAGCAGCGTGACGACGAGTGCCCTGCTAGAGTCTGAGACAAAGTCTCAGCCCGTCGGGAGACCTGCCAGAGGCAGCGGGGCGCGAAGCGAACCGCAGTCGCCCAACTGACCCTCCCCCGTATCCATCCATAAGTCCGCGTCGCAAACCTAGCACGGTGCCACACGCCCAGTTTGGCGACTCCCCCCCTCCTCCGCGCAAAGCGCGCACTTGTCTACCGTCGCAAGCGCGAAGCGAAACAACTTATCCAATAAAAAAGGCAGATGACTCGCAAGAGCCATCTGCCTTTTTTATTGAATTAAATTCTTTTAAAGAGCCGCTTCAACCAGCTCGCTAGCCGTACGCACACACTGGTCGCAGGGAACCTTCCCTTCCTTCTTAAGTACCTTGCATTGATAAGCACCATGCTTGGCGATAAAGGCATCGAGTAAAGCAGTGGCTTTTTCTTCTCCCACAATCGTCATGGCACCGTGAAGCGCACCGCAGATACCATCAGCAGCGCGACCACCACCGCATTCTGCCATGGCTTCGACGAGCTCATCGTGACCACAGCCGTGGCAGACTGCTTGAGCGCAGTTGTGGGGGACGGGGGGCTTTCTAAAGACAGATAATGATTTTTCAGCAAAGGACATGCGGGTATCGTAAGGCTTAGACGTTTAGCTGTCAAGCTTGGATGTTGGGTTTTGTTTAGAAATTCGGGGGTGTTTCGCTTTGCGCTTGCGACGGAGAATAGTGCGCGCTTCGCGCGGAGAAATAGGAGTCGCCAAACTGGGCGTGTGGCACTGTGCTTGCTTTGCCTAGCGGACTTGAGAATGGATGCAGGGGAGGGGCAGTTTGGCGACTGTCAAGTTTGCTTCGCAAACTTGACGTGATTGTCTCGCCGACGGGCGTCTCCGACGGCTGGGGCTTCGCCCCCGTCCCCACCAAAGGGACTTCGCCCCTCTGGACACCCAGGGTGCTGCGCACCCTCTTAGCGCTTCTATTTCATAACACGTCATATATAAGACTTGAAAAAAACCCCGTTAGGGTGTATACCTCTCTGCATGTCCACACCCGTTCGTACTCGCTTTGCCCCATCCCCCACCGGTTATCTCCATATCGGCGGTGCTCGCACTGCCCTCTTCAACTATCTTTTCGCTAAAAAGATGGGTGGTACCTTCGTTCTTCGTATCGAGGATACCGACCAAGAGCGTCACGTGGAGGATGCCATGAAGGCTATCTTCACTGGCATGGACTGGCTCGGCCTCGACTGGGATGAAGGTGAAGGCAAGGGCGGTGACTACGGTCCCTACTTCCAAAGCCAACGTAGCGATATTTACGACCGCTATTTTGAGCAACTGCGCGCAGCTGGTCACGTCTACGAGTGCCCCGCCCCTAACAAGCGCGATAAAAATGGTGATGAAATCCCCAACACGAGCGAAGGTACCGTCTGGCGCTTCCGCTTCAAACGCGATGGCGCCATCACCCTCCACGACCTCGTCTGTGGCGATATCTCCGTTGACTACAGCAATGAAGAAAACACCCCCGATATGGTGGTCAAGCGTACCGATGGTTCCTACATTTTCCACCTCGTCAATGTTGTTGATGATATCGAGATGAAAATCACGCACGTCATTCGTGGCGAAGATCACATCATGAATACCTTCAAGCATCTTCAACTCTTTGATGCCTTTGGTATTGAGCCCCCTATCTACGCCCACATCCCCCTCATTCAAAACCCCGATGGTTCCAAGATGAGCAAGCGCGACGTTGGTGCCCAACTTGGCAATTACCCCGAGGATGGTTTCCTGCCCGATGCCGTTCTCAACTTCATCGCCCTGCTGGGTTGGAGTTCTAAGAGCGAGGAAGAAATCTTCTCCAAGGATGAGCTCATTAGCCTCTTTAGTCTCGAAAATGTCAACCGCCACGCAGCTAAGTTTGACATCACCAAGTGCAAGTGGATGAACCAACAACACATCATGCGTTTGGAACCCACTAAGTTCATGGAGCTCGCTCTCCCCTACTGCACCGCAGCAGGACTTGCCGATACCGAACAACTCCGCGCCGCCATCCCCACGGTTCAAACGAAGGTTCAGCTGCTCTCCGAAGTCCCAGCTTGGGTCAAATGGGTGCAAGAGCTCACTTACGAGGAAGAACCCATGAGCAAGATGCAAGCCAATGTTGCCGATATGCTGAAGATTTTTGCTGATGCCGCTACCGAAATGCCAGAATGGGATGGTCATGCTGCAACCAAGCTCATCAAGCCCCTCACCAAAGCCAATGGTGTCAAGGTGGGTGCCATGATGTTCCCCCTGCGCATTGCTTTGACTGGTAGCCACGCAGGCCCAGACTTGGGCGATATCATGAGCATTCTCGGTCGTGATGAAGTTTTGCGTCGCATCTCTGTCTTCCCTTGCTAATCCCAACTTACCGTGCGCACCGCCGATTTCGATTACCACCTGCCCGAAGAGCTCATTGCCTCCTACCCGCTTGCGGATAGGTCCGCCTCTCGCATGCTCGTCGTGCACCGCGATACGGGGCTGATTGAGCATAAGCTCTTCTCTGACATTACCGACTATGTGCAAGAGGGCGACCACTTCGTCTTCAACAACACCAAGGTCATTCCTGCCCGATACTTTAGTAATGACGGCAAGATTGAAATCGTGCGGGCGGGTCTCTCCGACCCCACGATTTGGAAGTGCATGGTGCGCCCCGGTCGCAAGATGAAGGTGGGCAAAACCATCCAAATTGGCGAATCGACTGGCACCGTCCTCTCGATTGATGAGGAGGGCTACCGCTACATCCAATGGGACAACATTGTTGATGAAGAGCAGTTTGGCAGCCTTGCCCTGCCTCACTACATGAATCGAGAAAGCGAGACCGCTGACCGCGACCGCTACCAAACCGTCTATGCCAAGACAGAGGGAGCCATCGCTGCCCCAACTGCTGGGCTGCACTTCACCCCAGAAATCATGGCGCAACTGCCCCACAGCTTTGTCACCCTGCACGTCGGTGTCGGCACCTTTCGCCCCGTGAAAGTTGATGATGTCAAAGATCACCACATGCACACCGAAGGCTACGACATGCCAGCCGAAACGGCCACGGCCATCGAACAAGCCAAACGCTGTGTTGCCGTCGGCACCACCAGCGTCCGAGTTTTGGAGACTCTGGCCACCCGCCACGGACGCCCGCTGCCCGCAGGTCAGGGGGAAACAGATATCTTCATCTACCCCGGCTACCAGTTCAAGGTCTGCGATGCTCTTTTAACCAATTTCCACCTTCCCCAGAGCACCCTCATCATGCTTGTGAGTGCCTTTGCCAGCAAAGAGCTCATCATGGAAGCCTACCGCCAAGCCGTCGAACAGGAATACCGATTCTTCTCCTACGGTGACTGCATGCTCATCCTCTAACGCAGAGAACAAGGCAATGTCACCTTCATCACCCAAAGCGAATGAGAATAAGCAGAAGAGCCCCTTTATTTGGGGGCTTTCGCTTGTTTTAATCTCAACAATCATGCTTGGTCTCTGCCTCCTGTTATGCGCTAAAGACTACATGCAGTGGGCCATCCAATCAGATTTCAAACAAGCAGAGCTAAACCGACTGCAATCTCAAGTCCAAGGCATCAACAGCGATATTGAAGAAAAACAGCTCACACTCAAACAGCAGGAAGAGCTTACAATAAGTCTCAAAAGCTCCATTAGCCAGTTAACGAGCAAGCGAGACGAGCTTCAAGCGGCAAACAGAGATGCGGCAAAGCTGAATTCTCAAAACCAAGAGAAGAATTATCAGTTAACAGCGCAAATCGAAAGTAAACAAACATCATTGAGCGCGCTTCAAGCGGAACTTCAGCAAATGGGTAAGGAAAAAATGGCGTATAATCAAGACATCACGGCCATTAAAACACTTCAGCATGAACTGCAACAGCAAGAATCCCAACAACGAGCCACCATTCAAACACAAGGGCAGACAATCACCCGACTGAAGAAGGAATCCGAAGAACTTCAAGCACAAATTCAGCAAACAAGCACCGAATTTGCCCAACAAGCGTCCCTGCTAAGCAATTTGCAAGCACTAAAGGAGCAAATCACGCAAGCGCAAGGCTCTCTCGACTATTTAAACAGCAATACGGCAGCACTGCAAGAAAAAGCCACAACCCTCCAACGAGACATCGCCAAGAAAGAAGCTGCGCTTTCAAGCCTTGATCATCAAGAGAAACAGCTAGTGGTCAATGCCGAAAAATTAGCATCGCAGGCGCAATCCTTGGAGATTCTACAAGAGCAGCAACTGGAAGCGGCACGGCTAAGATCGACCATTTCCGCCTACAAAGAGCAAATCACCAATCTTTTAGATGAACAATCTAATCTCAATCAAGACATCGCTGTACTACATCGCAAGAACATGGATTTAACCCAGAAAAATGCTAGTTTGCGAGAAAGCCATAAGCAATCAGAGAAAGAACAAAAGGAACTCGAATTGCACATTGCTACACTAAAAGATGAAATGAGCAAACTCCAAGCAAGAACGCAGATCATGCAGCAAACCCAAGACCAAGAAGTCGAATCTGCTGACGAACAGGAATAAGAATCAACATGCACGCTCATCTCCTTATCTTCGCAACGATTCTCGTTCTCATCGCCATCTTCGCCTATCTTTGCGTTCAGTACACTGGCTACTACAAACGAGCCATTGAAATCAACCCTCTTCTCTTGCACAAAGAAAGCTTAGAAGAGCAAATCTCAGTTGCTCAAGCCACGGTATCTGGGCTAGAATCCAAAGCCCAAACGATGGCGGAGCAACTCGCCAATGCCCAATCAACCCTTGCGGAAGCAAGCATCGCAAGGAACTATCTTGCGGATAACGCCACAACTGTCGATGAACTCAAAAAAGTAATTGATACAAACAAAGCTCATTTAAAAGACATCAAAGATACATTCAACAAGAGGAATGATGAGCTCACCGAGTTAAACCAGCAGCTAGGCATGGGACAAGCCAGCCTCGACAATATTAAAGAACAGCTTGATACCTTAAATCGTGACAAGCTCTCATTGGAACAAGCCCAAGAAGACCTAAAACTCCATAAGAAAAATCTGCTCAACCGAATTAAAGAACTCCAAAAGGAGACGGAAGGCGAACAAGAGCGACTCCTCGGCATCAAAAGAGAGGTGGATACCGCCAACGATTTACTTGCGGCAACGCAGCGAGAGCAACAAGCAGCTGCCTTTGATTGCCAACGCATCCAGTCTGAGCTTGCTACCAATAAAACAATCAAACAGCAACTCGACGCTGAAATCCTTGCAGCCAAAGAAGAGGAATCACGCATCAAGTCGGTTCAAGCAGCATGGAAGGGTACTAGCAAGGCTCAAGAAGAGCTGCACAAAGAATGCTGGGCTGACCTTGATCGCCCCTACCCCTTCCGCCATTCCATCAATATGCTCGACAAGAGAGAAGATGAATGGTTGGACGAATTTGAAGGACAACTGGCTGACGCTGGTATCATCTTCAGCCAGCGCATGATTCATGCATTCCACACGGGAATGAAGGCTGCCGATTACTCTCCACTACTCGTCTTGGCGGGCATCTCTGGCACAGGCAAAAGCTTACTACCAGAGCTCTATGCTAAGTCACTCGGGATGAATTTCCTGCAAGTTGCCGTTCAACCTCGTTGGGATAGCCCCCAGGATATGCTTGGCTTTTACAACTACATGGAATCTCGATTCAAAGCGACAGAGCTATCGCGATTGCTCTGGCAGTCAGATTTCTACAACAACCCAGCGCATCAGCAAACAAACATGGCAATGAACCTCGTTTTGCTTGATGAAATGAATTTAGCACGCATTGAATATTACTTCAGTGACATGCTCAGCAAGCTAGAAGTTCGTCGAGGTATCAATATGCAAGATGAGCAACAGCGGCGACCAGCTGAAATTGAAATTGAGTGTGGGGCCCAACTTGGCGCCAAACAGTCGCGACGCCTTTTCATTGGGCCCAATACCCTCTTTGTCGGCACGATGAATGAAGACGAATCCACCCAAAGTCTTTCAGATAAGGTGATGGACCGCGCCAATGTCATTCGCTTCAACAAGCCCAATGAGCTTAACGCTCAACCCGAAAAATCCAAATTCACCAACTTTTATGAAGGTCTTGGCTCACTAGATTACAACACATGGCAAAGCCATTGGGTGCAATCCAATAAAGATTTTCTCCAACGCGATAAGCTGCTAAACATCCTAAACGAAACAAATCAGTACCTAGCCCAGCTTGGCCGCCCCTTCGCGCACCGCGTCTCGCAAAGCATCTGCGCCTATGTTCAAAATTACCCGCTGGGAGCTGCGTCCTTTGAACATGCTCTTTCAGATCAGCTTGAAATGAAAGTCATTCCCAAACTGACCGGTCTAGAACTCGACCACTCAGAGGTCAAAACGTCACTCAACAAATTAGCAGACCTCATCTCGCGCGAGGTTGACGATGAACAATTGAGTCAATCCTTTGATAAAGCACGACAGCATAGCAGTGGATTCTTCCAATGGAGAGGCGTTCAACATCCCTAAATCCAGAGCAAGCGCTCCAGCACTTCCGTATCCCCAACGGAAGCGTTTTTTCGCACCCTGATTTTCAATACACGAACGACCTGCATTCCTACCTTCACCAAGATTTGGAGAAGCAGGAAATTGGCATTAAACAGGTGCTAGAAATGCTCTGCGCCATCATTGACACCTCAAGCGAGTTGCGATACATGGCGGAAGAACACTATCCACCATTTCAACACCTTGTCAACGATAAGAAGCGGGAGCTCCCTCTCGATTGGTCTGATATCATTGACTACCTCACCGCGCAAAAACAGGATATCGCCCCAGCGCGACTCATCACCGCCATTGCACAGCAAAAACGCAACCTCATCGAAAAGCTTTTTCTTCATCTCAATACGGTACTTCGCCGAGAGCGCCAAATGACCCCCTTGAGCAGAGCACAACAAATTGATAACAGCTGCCTACGTTGGCTCAGTCGGCAGGCTGGGCACACCGCCTTAGAGAAGTCAGGACCTCAACAACGCATCTTATCCCTTGTCCGACAAGAATCCTACAACACCTTAGAAAATCGCGTTCTAAAAGATTTTTTACGACGCTGCACCATTCTTTCACGCCAATACCTGCGGCAGTACCAGCAAAAATTCCCCGATTGCGAAAGGGTACAATCAGTCCATCAACTATGCACCAGATTTCAAGCCGTGCTCCGAGGCGAACAACTACAACAAGTTGAAAAGATTCGGAGTTTACCCACCCCCAACTATGCGCTCATGTACAACCCATCCTACAGCATGGTTTGGGATTTCTACAAAAAGATTCTCGCCCAACTCCAACTGGTCGAACAAGCTTGGGCTCACCGCCATACACTATGTTTTGAGGCTGTGCAGCTTTATCTCCACAGCATGTTGAGGCTTGATGCGACACAATACTTCAGCAGTCAGGTGTGGACTAATGCCAGCATCGAAAACGGACAACTCTTAAACCACACAAGATTTGCTAACGTTTACCTCATCCATGGTAGCATCGTCGAAATCAGCTATCCACCACAAGACAAGCACAGCATAAGCATCAAAATAAAGGGACAGCAGATTAGCTTTGACTTCTACTACATTCCGCTGAACCAGTTCCCAACCCTATGCAGGGAAAGGCTTGAAGAAAGGCATCGCATCATCATTCATGAAGATTCAAGCTGTCCTATAAGAGTCCTGAATCAACAGTCACATTCCTTCGCAACAGAGAGCGAGACCTGCGACAAAATCGCCCAGCTTATCTTTCATGTTATTCTCCAACAACTCCCCGCCGCATCATGAACATTAAGGTCTATGATTTCATGGGTGCCAGCTGCTGCAAAAGCTATCAAATCAAAGTATCTTTACCAGCAGAAGAAAAATCCCATCAAGAATTAGGGCAATTGCTCATCACGCCCAAGAAGACGTCCAATCATAACAAGCGTCCCTACTTGCAGCAAAGCAATCAGGTGCAAATTGAAGATTTACTTGATGAGCAGGGGAACACCGACTACAGCAACGCACACTGGTTAAATGATATTCTTGCCTCTGATGAGGCAATGAAACAACATCTGGGAGATTACTTCAACGCGGCATTAACACCCTCAATTTCTGATCAGATAGACTGGCACCTTATCTGTATTCCTGATTATTACAGCGCCCTTAAGCAAGAACTTATTTTGCGACAATTCCCATACAACCGTGCGCAAACACGATTACTCTGGCGGTCGGTCGCCCTTTGTATTCAGCACATGCCGCAGCTCATCCGCACTGGTGCGCAGGTAGGCTCGAGTGTTGCCGTTTTAGAACTGATGGATGATAGCTATTCGCTAAGCTTGCTCCACATCGCGATAGACAATGGGCAACTCGTCCCACGCCGCCGTGCCTATCAAGTTGACAGCCAAAACTACCTCGTGCAACAAAGCGAACGCTTGCGCCCCCAATACACCTGCTATGATTCCATCGCTGATGAGTTCTACCGCCATAGCTACCAAAAGGGCGAAGGCAAAAAACTCGTGTTATCATCGCAAGGATATCAGCTCAAAGAATTCCTTGCCTATGACCCTAAGATTTTCTCATGCTCGCACCCCATTTTAGAAAAAGCAGATTTCTGTCTGATTCATGGTTCTCATCGCGCCAAAGAAATCCACCTACCACGGAACAAGCCAGCCATTACAAGCAATAATGATGACTTACTACAAGGCGCAGCAAAGTTTATTCAGGCATCAACCGCCCATCAAGCCACTTACTTGGATGAGGCGGAGGCGCTCTCCATCATTGTTCAAGATAGGCAAAACCAATGTATTGTCGCAGAGACTCTAATCCCCGCCAACAGCAACTGCCGAGGCGGAGAGCGCATTGTCGGGGACATCAACAAATCCTGTCTCTTGAACGCCCAATCCGATACAATTGTTTTCTACCTACTTCATGGTGAGGTTCAACGTGACATCAAGCTCAAAGAACTCCGGCACCAGTTTCCAAGCAAAACACCCTGCGACCAAATACTCAAACTCCACCCCAGTATGATTCCGGGCCAGGGTATCGCGGAGGTAGAAGTAGAAGCCTATCCTCTGCTCAACAAATTCATGCATCTCAATTTTTTAGAGATGCACACCTCCGACAAGAGCATCAACTCCCTTGAAGCGGACATCGAACTTGCCTACCCCATCGACTTTCCCGAGGTAGAGTCATGCCCCATCAAATGGAGCAAGGTTAAAGGACAAATCAACAACTACCTTCGGACAGGGCGATTCAAAAGTGACATGGGCAGCCTATTTGCCCAACTTGGTCGAAAATCGGGAACCAAGGCACAGGGAATCGAGGCGCTGAGTCTCACCAATGTATTTGGCACCAAAAGTCGACCGCAGGAAGAGATTGACTTCTTTGAGCAACTCTTCAGCAAACTCCATCGCGACTACAAACGTTTTGTCTCTACAGATGACCCAAGACTTAAAGATTTGGTTCGACTCTGCGCTTGGACCTATCAAAGTGCAGACCCCCATATGTCGGCCATTGCCAAGCACGCCCTCAACCATATGAGGAACAAACTTGCCCATGACGAACGTTTTCCTACCGCTTATCACACCCTTGCAGCCTGTTGTTTACCAACGCATCAACACCGAGCTCAGTTTCTACAATTCTTCATGCGGCATGCACAAGAGCGCATTGATGAAGCCCTCATTTACCCTAGCTTGATGCTGATGAGTCCCTATGTCCAAAAAAAGCAAGGGCGGGGAAAACTGCCCGAAGTCCGGAAAGTCGATTATTGGATATTGGCACTGACCCGAATCTTCATGCAATATGATGATTTCTTAAAAATCATCAGCACCGCCACTTGCAATGAGTTTGGTAGCTACCTCATCATCATCCTTAAATCCTATCTCGTTAATTCCAAGGGCGACCGCTACATCAACGCCATCCTCAAATGTCAAATTTTTCTACTGAAGCGTCGGCGCTATGACCCTAGTTTCATGGATGAAAAATCCTTGAACTATCAAGCCTTAAACGATATACTCATCGATAGTAATCTACCACTTGCCAAGCTTCTAACAAATTTCCTGCAGGGCAAAGGCTCTATCCAAGGATTACCGACACTGCTTGACGACAATGCCTGATTCATTAACAGACTTACTGAAAATTTGGGATCTCACCCAACAGGGAGAGTCTGTTCCACTCAGTTTTGAACAATTATGCGCCTACATCGATGAGCAAAAGCCCCATGACCATGCATCCCGTTATTTTGACCGCTGGTGTGCCGAAGGCTATATCAAGGCGAATATTTATGGAGAGTTCCTGCTGACAGATGAGGGGCTGGCGATTCGCAAGACATTATCACCAAGAAAAGCGCCACAACTACTTAGTGGGGGCACCCCCGATACAGAAAAGGCCTGGACCCGCTTTCGGCGGCTGCTCAGTTACTACATTGACTGCATTTCTGCGGAAGAGCGCAATTCAAACGAATTGTACGAACAAGATTACCGCAAGAGTTATTTCGCCCCCAACCTCCCCTTCAACTGGTTGGAAGAACTGAGGGATGCGAGATCCAAACGAAAACTCGTCACCATTCGCATCAACACCAAACATGATGACATAGCACGTCTCCACATCCTTTCTCGCCAAGAATTGGATGAACCGGTCTACATAGCCTACCCCATCCTGATGTCCATCAGCAAAAAGGGGCAACGACGCCTCCTCCCTTTCGGGATGCTACCTGTCGACGTCGTGCCCAATCATGCAGAAACCGAGATGACGCTCAATCTCCGCATGGATGAGTATTTTATCAACACGGACTTGAAGGAAGCTTTCATCAGCAAGCAAGAGCTGCGACACCAGTTTTTCCAACTCCTCCACTATCGCCACGCCAAACAGGAAGATGAATACCACGGCTGCATTGACCTTTACCATAGCCTCAACATCATCCAAACATTTGCCCCCAACCCGCAAAATATCGAGCTCAATCCCAACGATTTGGATATTAATTTTGATAAAAACCGTCTCTCTGGCACTTCGCCCATGCTGCTTAACTCCGCCATTCTGATGGTGGGTAGAGAGCTTGCTTATTCTCAAAACCTGCGCAAGGAGCTGCGCTTTTTAAGAGACCAAGTCACCGCAAAACAACTCGACCAAACCGCACTAGCCTACGTCTTTCGCGACCCTGTCTTACCCCAACAACAAGCGGAAAAACCAATGTTTGCCTACCCCTTCATCATGGCTAATGAAGAACAAAATCAAGCCATGGGTGAGGCACTCAACCAAGCGACATCGCGCATCACAGGGCCACCGGGTACAGGCAAATCGCAGGTGGCCGTCAATATTATTGCCAACCACATTCTCCGCAATCAATCCGTCCTCTTCACGAGCAAAAATCACCGCGCGGTCCACGCGATTGATCAACGCTGCCGCAGCATTCTGGGCGAGCATGATCAAAGTTTCGTTCAATTCTGCAAATCAGAAGATGGCAGTGTCTCCAATCCATGGTTTAAGCAAGACCTTGATCGCATGGTCAGCAAAGCCAAAATCAATTTCAAGACAACCGACCACCCTTCATTAGAAAACATCCAACGAGCTAGTATCATTCTCACTGAAGCGGAAAGGAATTTAGCCCTCCATCAAGATGAAATTGACAAATTCCGCATAATCAATCAACGATTCGAGCAATCCGAGCAAGTGCTACGCCACGCGCTTGGGCTGAGTGATGACAGCCCCATCCCAGCCCCCGAGGAACAGCTTCAAAAAATTCGTCCCTGTATCTCTAATCTTCAAGAAGAAGCAAGATTTGGGTTCCACCCCCGACGCTTGCTCTCATGGTTACGCTGGTGCTGCGGTGGGGAAAAGCGCTCCTATCAAGCAATCGAGACCATTAAACAAGAATGGCCCGACATGCTTGACTATTACCCCGACAGAACAATATTACAAGAAGAAATCAAGAAACTCGGAGATAATCTAGAAGCTTACATCTCCAACAAAACGACCTATCAAGAGCAAATTAAAATCATTCAACAACTCCCAAATAGCAGCAAATGGGAAGAACGCATCCAACAACAGCGTCAACTGCTTCAAGAACAGCTCCCGCTCGCGCTTAGCCACCAAATCAATGGGCGTATTCTTGAAGAGCAGGCAAATGCCACCAATAAAGAACAACTCAAAGACGCCCTAGAATGTCTCAAGGCCTCACAATCTTCACTCATCGTCGCCAAAGCGCCACCGCACATCAGCCAAGCACAAGAAGAGTTTCGTGTCTTATCGCGCTATTGTCCCGCTTGGGCCGTTACCATGCTTTCGCTCAAATATGCGTCACCTTGTCTACCTGCACTCTTTGACTTGGTGATTATTGATGAGGCCTCGCAGTGCGAAATCGCCCCGATGATTCCAGCCTTATACCGTGCTAAACGCGTTTGTGTCATTGGAGATCCAGCACAGTTCCCACCCGTCATCACCCTCAAATGCCACAGTTATCTTGCCCACAAGCACCATCTTGCCCCTCTTCACGAGCAGCGTTTTAGTTACAAGAATTCCAACTGCTATCAGATTGTCAGAACCAGTCCTTGCATGCTCAAGCAGCACTACCGCTGCCATCCGGACATTGCGGCCTACTTCAACGGAGAATTCTACGCCAATCAACTGCTTCTCTGTGCTGACGTGGAAGATCGCAGTGCCTTCATCCCAAATGCTATTGGCATTAAAGACGCGGTCACTTGGATAGATGTTCAGGGCGGTATCAACAAGGATACCCAGGCCATCAAAAAACTTGTAGACCAACTCATCGACTGTCAGTATGAAGGCTCCATCGGCATCATCACCCCCTTAAAAGCGCACGCCGACCAGTTGGAAGAACAAGTATCCCCCAGCCTCAAACAACTCAAAAGCAAGCAATATCGCATCAGTACGGTCAACTCCTACCAAGGGGGCGAAATGGATATGATTATCTTTGTCCCCTCCTATTCGCACGATTTACCAAAGGGTCAAAAATGGTTTATCACCGAACCTGCGCACCAATACATCTTCAATGTGGCGGTTAGCCGCGCGCGCGCCTGCCTCATCCTTGTCGGTGACCGAAAGGTCTGCCTTGAATCGAACAATTCGGCACTCATCAGCTTGGCTGAATTTTCAGAGCGTAAAGAACAAGGCCTCAAATTTGAATCAGCATGGGAAAAACGTCTCTACGAGGCCTTAAAAAGAGAAGGCATCCCCACCACACCACAAAAAAGCGTAGGTGGTCGTAAACTCGATTTGGCACTAGAGCATGGCAGCCTAAAACTAGATATCGAAATCGATGGCGTTCAATACCATTGCAATGAATACGGTGAACGCAAAACCCGCGATTTATACCGGGATATTGAGATTGAGGCAAAGGGATGGCAAGTCCAACGATTTTGGGTCTATGAGCTGCGGCAAGACATGGCTGCCTGCGTTGCTACGATCAAATCATATCTTGAAGCTCAGCCGCCACTGCCCCCCGCTATCGAGGATACTCCTCCAATCCCCGAAGCGCGAGTCAAGGGCGAACTATGGCAACAATTCCCGAGCAATCAGGGGTTCAACCCATGTCAACACTGGATTGCCAACAAACAAAATGCGCTCAAACACTACCTGCGTAGGCTCTATCTCACAAACTACCAAGGTAGCATCGCCATCCTTTGCCCCTTTGAGCCCATTATTGAGCAAATCCGTACAGACTTAGCTGAGGAACTCAACCACTTTGATCCCCAGCACATTGATGTATGCACCATTGACGACTTTCCAGCAAAGAACCGTGATTTGATTATTCTCGTACTCGCCCTATCGTACCAAGGGCGTAAAGGGCTCACTTGGTATGGGTCAAACTCAGCCAAGCAACTGATACAAGACAAAGTGATGGCCAATACTTGCCTATGCCTTAGCATCATCGGAGATCGGGAATTTTGCAAGCAATCAAACTGTCTTCTGCTCAAAACACTGGCTAGACTACCCCGCACGGCCCGCAGCCCGAAAACACCGATGCAGCACGATGAACAGGAGTTCGAGTCCCCTTGGGAATTGAACTTGTACCAAGAGCTCAAGAAAAAAGGCATCAACACCATCAGCCAGTACTCCATCGCGGGCAAACGACTGGATTTAGCTTACATAGGCCGCACCATCAACATCGATATTGAAATTGATGGTGACAAGCACCACCTCACCACCAAAGGCAAGAGCAAGAATAGTGACCACTATCGGGATCAGCAACTCGCAAGTCTGGGGTGGCTGGTTATTCGCTTCTCTGCATATGACCTGAAACATAACATGCAGGAATGTTTGGATCAAGTGCTAGCGGGGACCTCTAGCAATTAGTATTTGAACAAAGATAAAACTGTTGCTAAGGTCAATCATGCGACTTTAGTCGCAAATCGGTGTGAAATTATAGCGTTCGTGTCGCAAATATTTAATATTTGCGCCTCTCTCACCACAATTTTCCACTCGATTTTCTTCCTAAATTCGCGATGCCTAATTGCTAGAGGTCCCCTAACGGCTATTAAAGAAACCTACTAAATTTTTCGACACTGCGTCAGGTGTGGCGCACTGCCAATTTTTCAGTCCCTAAGAACTCACTTTCCATCAATATTTTCTTGTATTACAAGCACTGCGCTGTTAGGATAATAGGGAAGAACCAAATCCCCTAACATGAAGAAAAAATTATTGATTGGCTGTGGTGGTCTGACCCTTGCCACCGTTGGCATTGGACTTGCTGGACTTTATTATTTTGTCAAGCCTGTAATGGATAGCTTGGCTCACGATGAAATGGTTACAACGATGTTTGACCAATGGTCAGATGAGGAAAAAGCTACTGCGCTCGCTGCGCTGATGGACGGCAAGTGTGCCATGTGCCACACATCCACCGCCAAGCCAGTTGCCATCCTTGATACCCTTAGTGGGGGGCTGCAATCCCGTGACATTATTGGCGCGCAGCGTGCCTTCTTGCTGGATGCGGATCCGTCCATCCGTACCAAACAGGTGGATTTGTTGAAGATGGATCGCGTGCTCACCAAGCGTAGCATGCCCCCTGCCCAGTACACCATCATGCATTGGGGCGATATGATGAGCGATGAGGATATCAAGCTCATGCGTAGCAAGTATTCGGAGGCTGAAGCCAACAAGCTTCGTTTTGCAGCCATTGCCGACAAGGGCATCAGCCCCGAAGAGGCGGATAAGGTTCTCTTGGGGCATATGCTTTACGTCGATAAGCGCCTGTCGAGCGATAACACCATCTCTTGCGCTAGCTGCCACGACCTCACTAAGGGCGGCACCGATAATGCGGAGAAGTCCGAAGGGGTCTACAAGGACGGCAAGCCCCAATATGGTGGGGTGAATGCTCCAACCAATTTCAATGCCGAGGGTCACATCGCCCAGTTCTGGGATGGTCGTGCGGCGGATTTGAAGGCTCAGGCTGGTGGCCCCCCACTCAATCCTGTTGAAATGGGTTATGCTGTCGAGTCGGATTGGGGGCTCATTGCCGGCAAGTTGAAGCAAGACCCAGCTATCACCGCCCTTTTTGATAAGGTTTATGGTGGTGCTGGCATCACGGGCGAGACCATCACCGATGCGATTGCCGCTTTTGAAAAGACGCTTGTTACCCCAGATAGTCCCTTCGACCGCTACCTCAAGGGTGACAAATCAGCCATGACAGAGCAGCAAGTCCGTGGGATGGAAAGCTATGTCGAGTTTGGATGCGCCACCTGCCACAGCGGCCCAACCATGGGGGGACAAAGCTTTGAGTTCATTCACACCTTTGCTGACTTACGTGCCCTGCTGCCTCAAGGTGACAAGGATGCCGCACGCGGTCGTGTCGAATGCAGCAAGGATGACAAGCACACCGACATGTTCCGCGTCCCCACGCTGCGCAATGTCGCGCTGACTGCACCTTACTTCCATACAGGTAGTGTCACCGAGTTGAAGCAAGCTGTCCAAGCCATGCTTCAAACCCAAAGTGATGCTAGCTACTCGCCCGAGCAGCTGGAAGACATCACCGCTTTCTTGAATGCCCAAACGGGTCAATACAAGGGCAAGAGCCTTGACCAACTGACACCAGCAGATGTCGCACCAGCCCCTGCTCCGACACCAGCTCCATGATTCGAATCTCAAGCTTAGCAAGCAGCAGCAAGGGTAATGCCTCGGTCATTTGTACGCCCGAGTGCACCTTGCTGGTCGATGCGGGCATCAGCGCGCGACGCATCACCCTTGGTTTAGCGGAATGCGATTTGCACCCCAAACAACTGGATGGGGTGCTCTTCACGCATGAGCATGGCGACCACTGCGTCGGTCTCGGGCAGTTGAGCAAGAAACACGATATCAAGGTGTACTGCACGCGCCACACCGCGCACGATTTGCGCGCCAAGGCCCCCCAAGCCGCATTCACCTATATCGAGCCATCGCAAAGCTTCCAAATCAAGGATTTACGCATCACGCCCTTCTCCACTTTCCATGATGCGACCGACCCTGTCGCCTATCTCTTTGAATGTGGTGGCACCCGCCTCGCCTACGTGACCGACACGGGCAAGGTAAGCGATAAGATGCTGCCCTATCTGCAAGATTTGCATGGGCTCTATTTGGAGAGCAACTACGATGCCGAGATGCTGCAACATTCTGGGCGCAGCCATCAGCTCATCCAACGCATCGCCTGCCAATGGGGGCACCTGTCCAACCAACAAGCAGCGGAGGTGGTCGAGAAAGTCGCCACCCCCGCCCTGCAAGAGCTGCTGCTCGGGCACCTCAGTCAGGACTGCAATACCCCCCAACTTGCGCTAGACAGCATGAGCCAATGCCTGCAAAAGCTAGGCTTAAGCCCACGCCTTCAATGCGCCGCAGCCACACATCGCACAGCTTGGGTGGACATTCAAGCACCCATAAAATGACAGCACACCGATATTTTGTTGCAAAAACAGCTTCAATTCACTAAAATCATATCAAGAACAACCTTTACAAGCATGTCTCAATCCATTCTCATCGTCATCCCAGCCCGCTACAGCTCCTCGCGCTTGCCCGGTAAGCCCCTCGTCAAGATTGCTGGGGTAGAAATGATTAGCCGCGTGGCTGCCATCGCTGACTCCATCTGCCGTCATAATACCGATTGCTCCTATGTCGTGGCAACGGATGATACGCGCATCGAGGACTTTTGCCAAGCCAGCAGCATTCCCGTCGTCATGACGGCTGAAACCTGCCGCAGCGGCACAGAACGCTGCTGGGATGCTGTGCAGCACCAAGACAAGCCCGCTGACTTCATCATCAACCTTCAAGGGGATAACCCCCTATGCCCCCCATGGGTCATCCAAGAGCTCATCGACGCTTGGAAGGCATGCCCAGGGGATGTCTTTACCCCCTTTGTCCACTTGGATTGGGCCGAGTATGAACGCCTTGTTGAGGCCAAGAAGAGCACGCCTTACAGCGGAACCACCGTCCTTGTCGACAAGGATGGCTACGCCATGGCCTTTTCCAAGAGCACCATCCCCGCCATTCGCAAGGAGGCAAAAGCGCGCGAACAGCTAGCAAAAAGCCCAGTTCGCCGTCATATTGGGCTCTATGCCTACACCCACCAAGCCTTGGAAAACTACTTTGCGCTGCCCGAAAGCGATTACGAAATGGGCTGCATTGAAGGATTAGAGCAAATGCGATTCCTCTACAATGGTTTGCGTGTCAAGATGGTGGAGGTCAACTACCGAGGTCGCAAGAGCACCAGTGGGGTCGATTCCCCCGAAGACATCGCACGTGTCGAAGCCATCCTTGCCGAGTATGGCGAATTCCCCCTCTAACCATCATGCCAACACCTGAACATATCGCCATCATCATGGATGGCAACGGCCGCTGGGCAAAAAAACGATTCATGCCCACCGCCATGGGGCACGAACAGGGCGGCAAAACCGTCCAACGCGTCATCGACCTCTGCCTTGAAAAAGGCGTCAAATGGCTGACCCTCTATGCCTTTTCGACAGAGAACTGGAACCGCTCAGCCCTCGAAGTCAAGGCCCTGATGAGCATGCTCAAGAAGTACCTCAAGGAGCGCGAGTCCGAAATGATGGAAAAGGGTGCGCGCCTTCACGCCATTGGGGAGCTATACATGCTGCCCGAAGACTGCCAAGAACAACTGCGCAAGACCATGGAGGTCACGAAGAACAACGACAAGCTCAATGTCGTACTAGCGCTTTCCTACGGCTCTCGCCAAGAGATGGTGCACGCAGCCAAAATGCTGGCACAACAAGCGCTTGAAGGTAAAATCGAGCCAGAAGACATCACGACGGACATGTTTGCAGACAATCTTTACACCGCAGGCATGCCCGACCCCGATTTACTCATCCGCACATCGGGAGAGCTACGCATCTCCAACTACCTGCTCTGGCAGATTAGCTATTCGGAAATCTTTGTGACGGAAACCCTGTGGCCAGACTTTGGTCGAGATGATTTTGAAACAGCACTCGCAAGCTTCGGCAAGCGCGAACGACGTTTCGGCGCGAGATAAAAGGGGACCTTACAAAAACCATTCATCCCAAAAGCTCATTCAACGGAATGGGCTTTTTTAGGGGACCTTGCAAAATTAGGCGTGATGAGTTTTGGAAGCGAATTGAGCGCAAATTTGGGGCTTGAGGGGCACAAATATTAAATATTTGGGACACGAAAGCTACAAATTGGTGCCAATTCGCGACAAAAATAGCACGATTTGCTATCATTCTGGATTGTACTTTGATTCAGTGCTAATTTTGCAAGGTCCCCTTTAGGGCACCTTGCAAAATTAGGCGTGATGAGTTTTGGAAGCGAATTGAGCACAAATTTGGGGCTTGAGAGACCCAAATATTAGATATTTGGGACACGAAAGCTACAAATTGGTGCCAATTTGCGACAAAAATCGCACGATTGGCTATCATTCTGGATTATGCTTTGATTCAGTGCTAATTTTGCAAGGTGCCCTTTAGGCTTGAAAGTATTCATCCGATGCTTCTTTGACAAAGCGGACAGCATCGGGAATCTCCATATGGGAGGTATCGAGACGCAGGTGCGCACTCTCCGCGTAGAGCGGGGCGCGAACTTCTAGCAACTTGCGCAGCGTCTCCTGCGCATCACCCTGTTGCAAGAGGGGGCGGTGATTGGTGCGGGCGGTACGCTCAAAGAGGATGGGGACATCCACATCCAACCAAATCACAAAACCGAGGCGGCGCAGCAGTTCGCGATTTTCCGCGCGCATGATGACACCACCACCAGTGGAGATAATGCAGCCCGCTGTTGGGGCAGGACTTTCTTCCAGCAAGTAGCGCAGCAGCGCAGTCTCCAAAGAACGGAAATGGGCTTCGCCATCGTGCTTGAAGATATCGCTTATGCTCTTGCCAATTTGCTCTTCAATCAACACATCCATATCGAGGAAGGACATGCCCGTCAGGCGCGCTAATTCGCGCCCGATGGTTGTCTTTCCACAGCCCATCAGTCCTACAAAGATGATGTGCTTGGACGAGGTTCTGTCTTCTGAAGAGCCCATGTGAGTTAATTTTCGTCAAGAATCACTTCGCCACGGAAGACGATGAGGGCGGGACCCGTCAAGGTGATATCTGAGAAGTTGTTCCCCTTGCGCTTGAAGTCGATAGTCAGCACATCGCCACCGCGAACATTCACGCTGATGGGGGCTGGTGTGTCAGTCATGATAGCGTGCAACAAGGCCGTTGCGGTGACACCAGTGCCGCAGGCGAGTGTTTCATCTTCCACCCCGCGCTCATAGGTACGAACCATCAGGAAGTTAGGCTCCAACACTTGCGCAAAGTTGGCATTGGTACCAGCTGGGGCAAAGGCTTCGTGGTAACGAAGGTGGGCACCGACTTTCTTGATGTCCAAATCCTTAATTTCGGGCAAGAAAGCAACGGCATGAGGAACACCTGTGTTAAGGAATTGAACGGGAGCTGGCAGGATGTCGGAAGCTTCAATCACATTCAACTTCAAATCCTTGGGTTGCGTCAATTGAATGGTGACGGTATCATCATCATTCACCCAGCCCTTGACGATGCCCGCCATGGTTTCAAAGCTCATTTCTGGCATGCCGTCTTCGATGAGGAAATCGACGAAGGCGGTGAAGCAACGAGCACCGTTGCCGCACATTTCAGCCTCTCCACCATCGGAGTTGTAGTAGCGCATGCGCACATCAGCCTTACCTTGGGCGGGTTCCACCGCAATCAAGCCATCGGCACCAACGCCGAATCGGCGATCGCAAAGTGCTTCAATACAAGCGGGATAAAGGAATTGGTCAAGGGAATTATCACGATTATCCACCATGATAAAGTCATTGCCAGCACCAGTCATCTTATAAAATTTGAGCATCATAACGGAGTGATACTAACACAAGCGCGGCATCCATGCAAGCGTAGCTTGACAAAAGAACACTATCATGCAAAGATAGCTTGGTGAACTGGCTCGATGAACTTCAACAAGAACTGGGTGATTGTGTGCATGTGGACGAAAAAACACTCACAGAACACGCTGCTGATAAATGGCATGCAAGCGCCCTACCCCAAGCGGTTGTCCTAGCACGCAGCACGGCCGATGTTGCCTGCTGCATGCAAATTGCTAGCCAATATCAAATACCTGTTACGGCACGAGGTGCAGGTGTGGGCTACGTAGGCGGCTGTGTCCCTGTGCAAGGTGGCATCGTTTTAAGTGTGGCACCCATGCAGCGCATCATCGAAATCGCGCCCGAGGATGGTGTTGCCGTGGTGGAAGCAGGGGTATTGACCGCTACCCTTCAAGATGCCTGTGCCGAACTCGGCTGGTTTTACCCACCCGACCCAGCCTCCCGCAAGGAGTCGAGCATTGGCGGCAACATCGCCACCAATGCGGGTGGCCCTCGCTGCCTCAAATATGGGGTCACGCGTGCCTATGTCTTGGGACTGACCGTCGTTATGGCGAATGGAGAAGTCGTTCGCTGTGGGGGTCGTACCCACAAAAACAAGCAGGGCTTTGACTTGGTGGGGCTCTTCTGCGGAAGTGAGGGCATGCTCGGCATCGTGACCGAGGCGACCCTGCGCATCATCCCCGCGCCCCCTGCCCGCGCGGCCTTGCAAGCCTTCTTCCCCGACTTTGCCTTGGCGGCCAAGGCTGTCCAAAACGTCTTGCAGGGTGGTCACCTGCCCGCAGCCATGGAAATCACCGACGCCTTCACGCTGGAGGCCGCCCGCCAATACCTCGGTGAAGACAAGCTGCCCGCTGGGCAACAGGGGCACATCATCATCGAGATTGATGGGCAAACAGCCGACCTTCCTGCCCAGCTGGCAAGCATCGCTCAAATCCTCACCCAAACAGGCGCCAGCCAAGTCATGACCGCCAGCAGCGAGAGCGAAGTCGAAGCCATCTGGCAGCTGCGACGCGAGTTCTCCTACAGCTTGAAGGCGACAGGACTCACCAAACTCAATGAAGATATTGTCATTCCACGCTCCAAGCTGGTGGAGCTAGTCAGCTTCTGCCGCAGCATGCAACAGCGCAGCGGAATTGATATCGCCTGCTTTGGGCACTCGGGGGATGGCAACATCCACACCAACATCATGGTACCACGCGATGCGCAAGGTCTCGAACGTCGGGCAGAATCGGAAGCACTCGTCCAAGAGCTCTTCGACTGGGTACTCGCCGCCGGCGGCAGCATCACGGGCGAACACGGCATCGGTCTTGCCAAGGCATCCTGCTTCCAGCAAGCCATCGGCAGCCCCGCCTACAAACTGCACCAGACACTCAAAGCCGCGCTTGACCCCAAGGGCATCCTCAACCCTGGTAAGATGAGCTTATAGGGCACCAAAAAACGACCCTGAATTCAGAAAAATTCAGGGTCGAATCATTAAAGGGCACCTTGCAAAATTAGGCGTGATGAGTTTTGGAAGCGAATCGAGTGTAAATTTGCGGCTTGAGGGGGCACAAATATTAAGGGGACCTTGCAAAATTAGCACTCTTATGAGAAAGTGATGTTGCCCTGTTCATCCGAAGACTTGCAAAGACCGACGATGAAATCAATAAGGGCCAAGATGGCAGGAATACCCGTCCAGCAGAAGAGGAGGTAAAGAACGCCAGCCATAGTTTTGCCAGCATAGAATTTGTGAATACCAATGTAGCCCAAGAAAAAGGCGAGGACACAGTAAATGACTTTATTAACAGCAGGGGTAGCAGACATGATTGTAGTGATGGTTGAATAGGGTAATTGATAGTCATTATTCCTAAAAGAATAACAACAAATCAAGCATACTACGCAAGCCCTATCTTGTAAAGTTTATTTGTTCAGGGCACCTCTAGCAATTTCCCGCTCGATTTTCTTCCTAAATTCGCGATGCCTAATTGCTTGAGGTGCCCTTCAGCAAAATTAGGGTTAGACAAAGACAACAAAACTATTGTAAAATAGTTTCATGAATGATAGTCCAGCCCAGCCGAAGCGCGAATTTTTATCATGGAATGATACAGCCTGCCAGCTTGTCGCGCAACGCTTGCTACAAGGGGGGCACGCCGACCCCGAACATCCCTGTGTGGTCGTGGTACCAACGCGTGAGTCGGTGCGACTTCTGCGTGAGCAGTTGGCGATTCAATCAGCGGGCAGTGACAGCCAACGCGCCTTCTTGAGCCCACGTATCATGCCTCTGTCGCAGCTGGTCGGTACACCAGCAGGGCAACAACAAGCCAGCGCAGCCGCACAACTGACCACGTGGTTAAGGCTCCTCCAAGCGGAGGCGCGCCATTTCCCGCAACTCTTCCCCAGCTGCGCGCAATGGAACGAGGAGGCTTATTTATTAGCGGCTCAGCAGCAAGTCAAACTCTATCATGAGCTAGCCCAAGAATCACTCGATTGCCAGCACCCCCTGTGGGCGGATATTGCGGAGCGAGACAAACGATGGTTGGACTTAAAGAAACTACAGGAACTTTACCGCAAGCATCTCACCCAACAACATCTCAGCGACCCAAACGAAGATTTCTGCTGCACCATCCCCACGGGTTCACGCATCATCCTTGCGGCTATTCCCAATTTAACGCGTGCCGCCCAGCAAGTTCTTGTTCAAGGACGCTACGAAGTCGAAATCTGGCTGCACGCCAATCCGGAACACGCTGATGCTTTTGATGCTTGGGGACGCCCCAATTCCTTATGGCTTCAAGAGGCCACGGCTCAAGAACTGGGCATGGATGATCAACACTGGAAGCACAACTACACCCTTTGCGCGGACGTCTGGAAAATGTGCCACTTAGCTACGCGGCAAGCCGCATTAAGCAACCTCGTCCAAGGCTCTTGCCTTCACGCGGTCGCCCTTGGTGCCTGCGATGCCGACATCGAGCCCAGTTTGGAGGAAGAACTACTGCACGAAAACTGCGGTGTCTACTGCCCACGCGGCATTGCCTTTGCATCCTCGGGCTGGTGCGCCCTGCTGCGACAATTGCAAATCCTATCCCGACAGTTAGAGCTCGCTCACATCCATCATGAGGACTGGACGAACTACCCATCCGCCCCCATCCTCAATATGCTCAAGCAGCCCCTCATCCTCTGCCTGCTGACCGAAAGCCATCAGATTACAGCCATGATGGAGCTGCTGGATTTGGTTCAGTTTGAAAGCATACCCGAGCGACTCTCCACCCTACTTCAAGAAGTAGGCAAGCGCGAACGGCTCAGCAAGTATGCAAGCATTGCAGCAGAACTCTACGGTGCTATCGAATCCCTCGGGCGATTCATGAGTGATTTATTATCGGGCCCACACGCCCTTCTCCATTCCCTCAAAAACCTCGCACTTCAACAAAGCAAGCCCCGCCCCTGCGCTCTGGGAGAAAGTGATTTTCTACTCCACCGCCAATTCACCAGCGGCCTCATTGACATTATTGATGATTTGCAGGAACACGAAGAGCTTCTCCAAAACATGAGCAGCCATTTACTGCTTAAGCTCATCGAACAACTCGCCCAAGCAGTGGTTGCACAAGGGCCACGCGGAGCGCAAGATTTAAGCCTTCTCGGGTGGTTAGAACTCAGCTACAGCCCTGCGAAACACGTCATCCTATGTGGATTGCATGATAAGATTGTCCCAGAGCGTTGGGGGGAAGACATCTTTCTGACAGCGCAAGCTCGCGAAGGCCTCGACTTACCCACAAACGAAGACCGAGCAGCCCGCGACGCCTTCCTCCTCCGCAGCCTCATCGCTAGCCGCAACAAGGGGGAATTCATGGGCGTTCAATTTTTCTTCTCGCTCTTCAACAGCAAACTAGACCCACTGGCACCCTGCTCCTTGCTCATGCGCATTTGCCCTAAGGACAAACTGGTGGAACTCACCGAACTCTTCTTTGCGCAACAAGAAAATTGCCCCAGTACCGAAAGTGTCCCCTACGACAGCCACGGATGGGCTTACCCCATCCTCAGCCATGAGCTTTACCAAAAAGAGCAATTCCTTGAAGTCTCGCTGAAGGATTTAAAAATACCCAATCCCTTGGAAGGCCGAGCCTTCTCGCCATCCCTGCTACGCGGATTCTTGCAATGCCCGATGCGATTCTGGCTGCAGCATCTCTACAACTTAAACTCAAACAGCTACGAAGAGGACAAGAAAAACCTTTCCGCCGCCGAGTTAGGTAACTGCATGCACAGCACACTGGAACATTTCATCACGCGTTACCCCAGTTATCAGCACTTCATCCAAAAGCACCCCGAATGCCCAGCGCAAGCGGCACTCAATGATGAAACCTTACGAGCATGCCTCATCGCAGCGCTTGAACACAGCTTTAATCAAGTTTACAACAAGCACTACAACAACAACCAGCAGCTACCCCAAGAACTCCAACGCATGGACATGAAGAAACGTCTGCATGAATATGCCAAGGTTCAAACAGAACTCTGGATACAAGGCTGGGAAACCGCGCGTGACGAGCACGGAAAGCTCATGCTTGAATACAGCCCCAACTGGACCTTCAGGGGGCACAAAACAAGGGTGAAGATTGACCGCATCGACACGCGTTGGCTCGATGGTCAGCAAGAATACCTCGTCATTGACTATAAGACAGGGCGAGGTATCACGAGCTGCTTTGAAGAGCACCTCGTCTATTGTGGTCAACGCGTGATGGATAAAACACAAAGCATCATCAACCCCAATCTTGAGCCTTGCGTTCGACCTGGCAAGCAATACGACAAACTCTATCGTTGGACAAACCTGCAACTCCCCTTCTACGTGGCATGGTTGGCGGAACAATACCCCGATGCAAGCCTACGCTGCGGCTATATCCACCTCAGCACAGAGCTGAGCGAACAAAAGCTGCATCTCTGGCCTAAGGCAGAGCAGGACGAATTCTTCCCAGTCGCCTATGAATGGATGGACATCATCATGAGCAGCATTGAACAAGGCTGCTGCCTTGCATCGGCCGAGCAATTGGATTGGAAAAAACCGAGCGATTATATTTTCCCCGAACTGATTGGTCAAGAAGAATTGGCCGAAGTTTTCTTACCTAAACCTATCATCATCCTTGACTAAAATGGGCTTTAAAAACATGTACATTGCCGCCTCGGCTGGGGCAGGTAAAACCTATCAACTCGTAGGGCGATTCATTGCACTGCTCTGCATCCAACACATGCAGCAGAAGGAGATAGGGGGCATCCTCAATGTCACCCAACTCATCGCCATCACCTTCACCCGCAAGGCGGCTGGGGAATTCAAAGCGCGCATTCTCACCGACATGGCTCAAGCGGCCAAGTCGGAGGAATCAGCCCGAAGCTTCTGGCAGCAACGCGTGCTGCCAAGCATGCGACTCATCGGCTTTGAATGCCCCTGCCCCGAGCAAGCGCAGGAGTTTTTTCTGCAAATTCTCCGCGAGCTCATGAAGCAGTTCTCCGCGCTGAATCTTGGCACGATTGACGGACTCTTCCAGCGCATGGTTCGCTCCTTGGCGTCAGAATTAGGCTTGGTCCGCATCCAAGCACTCGACCCATCAGAGAACGACGCCATGCGTCGCAAGGCACTTAATGATTGCTACCTCAGCTTCAAGGATGGCGAGGCAGCGGAAGAAGATGATGCCTTCAACACCCTTCATGAAGCCGTGCTCGCTAGCATTGGCGAAGAAGGTCGCTTCAACTCGCCCGACCAATCCATCTTTGATTTAATTTGCGAATTTCATGAGCTCTACCTCTCCTCACCCCATGCCTGCTGGGGTGGTCGTCTGGGTGAACTTGATGAAGGACAACTCGCGCTATACGGTTTAAGCCCCACCGACCTACAAGCCAGCCTGAGCGCCGAAGAAATCCGCCAGCGAGTCACGCGATTCAACCGCCTTTTTGTCGAAGATGAATCCGCACTACCAAACTTGGAAAAAATAGGCAGCAAAGGCAGCCTCTACCAAATCAAAGGCAGCCCGCTTGAAATCAACTTACACCACTCTACGGCAAAAGTTTACCGCAAGAAATTCATCGCCTTCGTGCAATCGCTCGCCAATTTGAAGGGCGATATCGATTTCGTCACCGTGAAGGGCGAAGAGGGAGCCATCCACATGGAAGAACCCATGAAGGAATCGCGCTATTCCTACTACTGGCAGCTCTGTCTCGATGCAGGTATCGACCTCGGTGCGATGGTGAGCAGCCACCGTGCCATCAACTGGCAGCGGCTCCTGCAACGCACACGCGCCATCCAAGAACTCCTCAAACAATTTGAAGCTGTTTACCAGCGAGAAGTGCGCCAAAGCGGGCTCTACAACTTCAGCGATATTGAGCGCGTGCTTCAAGGTCGGGTGGATGAAGCCAGCTTCCAACTCATCCAAGAGCGTCTCGATGCCCATCTGGAGCACTGGTTACTCGATGAATTCCAAGACACATCCAACAAGCAGTACCACATTCTGCAAGACTTGCTGTTCAACAGAGCACAGTCAGATGAGAATGGAAGCGTCTTCATGGTGGGTGATGCCAAGCAAAGCATCTACCAATTCCGAGGTGGCGACCCCAAAATCTTCATCAACACGCGCAGCGAACTCTTTGGGCTCGATACCGAAGGGCAACAGAACAGCATCGAGCAACCACTCAATGTCTCTTACCGCTCCGCCCAAGAGGTGCTGGATTTATCCAACCTCGTCTTTGGTGAACATTTTGAGGATAACGCTCAATACGCCCATGCGCAATCCATAGACATGTGGAACAGCTTGGATTACCAAGAACACAAAGCCAACAATACCAAACTAGTCGGCTGTGCGGATATTTGGGAATATGGTCTGGCAGAAACCACCAGTAAGAATGAAGAGGGAGTGGAAGATTTTGCGATGAGCAAAGATGAAGCCCTCTACCGCAGCATGGCGACAATGCTTACGGACAAGAGACCCATGGATGCAAGCAACATCCCAAGCTGCGCCATTCTCGTTTCCACCAAAAACGAAGGTAAAAAGATTCATGATGCCCTCAAAAAGCTGCAAGAGGAAGAGGAATACCCATTTGAGGGACCTGTCGTCCTCTGTGACGACCGCTCGGTTGGGCAAGACTCACCCTTGGGGATTGCCCTGATGCATCTATTCCGCTGGCTCAACAGCCCTGGGGATCAAAAGAGCCTTGCCATGCTTAAGCTCAGCCCTATTTGGCAGCGCGTCCAAGAGATGAGCCAAGGTCAAGACTGCTGGCTGCAATTGCGAAGCATCTTGGAAGCGGGCGGCTTCAGTCATCTACTCCAAGAGCTGATGCGCGAGGAGTTTGATGAATATGGTGACCCGATTGATGAGCCCATCATCTGCAACGACTTCATCCGCCAACGCTGGAAGACATGGTTGGACAATGCCGCAAGCTTCGACCAAAGCAGCCACAGCATCTCCGAGTGGCTCATGCACATGGAAAAGCTCATGATCCGAGAAGAACCACAGGGTAATGCCGTGCGCATCATGACGATTCACAAAGCAAAAGGCTTGGAGTTTGATATGGTACTACTGCCCTTCCCATCCCGAAATCGAGTCATGGCCGAATACCACAAGCAAAAGCTCTTTACCCGCAAATCAAATGATGGGCATGTGCTCTGCACCACCCTGCCACCACGCCGACAATTGGTCTATGCCACACCATCCTTTGAAGATGAAATGGTCATACCCCAGCTCGCCAATGAAGAATTCGCTGGCTATTGCAAGCTCTATGTCGCCATGACTCGTGCCAAGCAAGCATGCCACATCCTGATACCGTACAAAAATAAAAAGGCAAGCGAGCCATCGGGAGAATCCCTCACGAGTCTCTTACGAACAACGATTGAGAACTCCACGAAATTCCAGTGTGAAGAAGATGCTAGCAATTACATCACAACAGAGGATGGGATTAAAATCGCTCGATGCAACTTGCGCATCGGCACAGCAGATTGGTATCAAGCGAAAGCAAATCGTGACGAATCCCCTTCTTCCTTTCCGTGGGAAGACCGCCATGGTTTCCCCAAAGGCAATTACCATTTTCGCTCCCTGCCCCGCAGTACACCATCCTCCATCGACAAGGACAGGCGGCACGATGACACCGAACCCGCACCGCTCACCATGCGCCCCTTGCAGCAACATACCGGGGCTCAATTTGGCACCCTTGTCCATGAAATGCTGCAAGATGTCACCTGGTTGGATGAGGCACTACCCGCGTGGACGCACAGCGACCCACGCGCCACAAGCACCGCCCAAGGCGCCCTGAACAGCCCTGCATGGGCACCCTACTTCACGCGCCCAGATGGGGACTGCCTGCTCTACCGCGAACAGAATATTGAAGCCCTGATGGATGGTCGCTGGGTCTCTGGCCAGATTGACCGCATGGTCGTTCACTACGCAGCGGGGCGGGACAAACCAGCGACAAGCGCCCACATCATGGACTTTAAGACCGATGCCAACTTGAGCGCGGCCGAGGGCAAAGCCCACTACCGCGCCCAGATGCAGGCCTACCGCAGCATGGTCGCCCTAGCCTTTGATTTAGCCCCCGAGCAGGTACAAGTCACCCTGCTGCACTGCCCCGCACAGGGCGAGCCCGAAGCTTGGGATTTCAGCGAAAAGGATTGGCACTGATTGTAGCTTGCAATAAACAAGGCTTTACGATAGAATAAACCTATATGGGCGAGTATACCGAAGACGACATTCAAACACTGGACTGGCGAGAACACATTCGACTGCGACCCGGTATGTACATCGGCAAGTTGGGCGATGGCTCCATGGCTGATGATGGTCTCTACGTCTTGCTCAAGGAGGTGGTGGATAACGCGGTCGATGAATTCGTCATGGGCTCGGGCAATCGCATTATCATCACCATCAACAAGGCGGGGCGTTGCGAAATCCGAGACTTCGGGCGCGGCATCCCCCTCGGCAAACTCTTTGAATGCGCCGCCAAAATCAACACGGGCGGTAAGTATGATGGCGAGGCCTTCAAGAAATCCGTCGGTCTCAATGGCGTGGGTATCAAGGCCGTCAACGCCCTGTCGGCCGAGTTTGAAATCCAAGCCTACCGCGATGGCGAAACCCGTCGTTTGCAATTTGAAGGGGGCGAACTCCTCCCCGACAGCGATGTCACCGAGACGACCACCGAAAACAACGGCACCCGCGTCGCCTTCACCATCGACCGCAATCTCTTTGCAGCCGATGCCGCCTACCGCCCCGAAATCGTGCAGCGCATGTGCCGCTACTACTGCTACCTCAACAAGGGGCTGAGCATACGATTTAATGGCGAGCGCATCGTCTCGCACCGTGGGCTGCTCGACCTGCTGAGCGAAGAAATGAAGTCCGAACCCCTCTACGAACCCATTCACCTGAGTGGGGATGACATCGAAGTTGCCATCACCCATGGTGGGGATTATGGGGAGTCCTACTACTCCTTCGTCAATGGTCAACACACCACCATGGGGGGCACCCACCAAGCCGCCTTTAAGGAGGCCATCGCCAAGACCCTGCAAAACTTCTATAAAAAAAGCTACGAAGCATCCGACATCCGCGCCAGTGTGGAGGCCGCCATCAGCCTCAAGGTCATCGAACCCGTCTTTGAGTCCCAGACCAAGACCAAGCTCGGCAGCAACACCATGGCACCCGACAAGGAGACCATCCGCACCTTCGTCGGCAACTTCCTTGCCAAGGAGCTGGACAACTACCTGCACACGCACCCCGACCTCGCCGCCGCCC
>JAWXTZ010000005.1:0-50345 GCA_044433085.1 Akkermansia sp. | reverse complement strand
AGATTTTATCAAAGCGATGGTTACTGAGCTAAATCTACCTTTGAGAAATTACTATCTGAGCACTAAAGATGTTAAATCCATCCTCGCGTATGAATTTAAAAAGTCAGATTCAACTACGACCTCTCTATGAAATTACAGCATTGCGTCTAGCGTTATCACCATTTTTGAATGCCTGATACCAAAGTCAGGATTTATAATTGCACTAATAATCAGCAGCTTTTTGACTTATTCAGTAGACATTACATTAGGGACTCAATTGCAGCGGCCGCTAGCCTCAAGCATCCATCCAAAGCACAGGGCTGCTAATTTTGCAAGGTGCCCATTAGCATTGATTTAAGGTGTGATTTGAAATTATTGCTAATCGTGCGATTTTTGGGCACTCCGTCAGATGTGTCGCGTCATTACCCCCGCCTTCAACGGTGGCCACAAAGGATACGCTGCAAGAATATGTAAACAGCTATCAATCAACTATGATGGGATTCTTCGTGCTATTTTCAAGCCTTATTCCGTAGCATCGGCTGTGTACCGCAGCCATCCGTGCAATTCAAGCAAAAAGTCGGCATAAACTCGCTACGCTCGGCGGGCAAGCCCGCACTTTATACGACTTTTTGCTTGAGTTGCACTACTGCATGCGGTTCGAGCTCGTATCAATTGTTGGTGGAGGCTCTGCGAGCCATTCCTCCAACAATTGCTGTCTCATGATGCAATAATCGACGCGACGCATCTGACGGAGTGCCGATTTTTGTCGCAAATTGGCACCAATTTTTAGCTTTCGCGTCCCCAATATTTAATATTTGTGTCTCTAAAGCCGTAAATTCGCATTCAATTCGCTTCCAAAACTCATCACGCCTAATTTGGCAAGGCACCCTAAAATTTATTGATGTCACCTCTAAATAATCGCTTTCATTCTCAATTCTTCATTAGAATGGAGCGTGTGGACTTTATGATTGACGTGAGGAAGCCTAAATGATAGCATATCCAACATGTCATTCCTTCCCTTTCTTGCACTTGGTGTTGCGGCGGTTGTGCCAGAGTTGACGAATCCGCTGCCTCAAGTGGGCGATGCTGATTTTAATGCCCAGCCTGCACATAATTTGCGCTTTAACTTGGACAATGATGTCTTTTGTGGGCAAGACCAAGATTACACCAATGGGCTGCGCTTTGACTTTGCCAAGCGTATGGATTCGGGCAATTATTGGGGGCTGAGTTTGGTTCAGGATATTTTTACTCCGCAGGCTAACCGCCCGTATCCCATCGAGGGGGATCACCCCTATGCGGGTTATCTGGCCATGGGCGCGGCTTATATCACCACGGGGGATTCCTTTGGTACCAGCACCGAGTTTCAATTGGGGATGACGGGGCGCGGCTCCTTGGCCGAACAGGCACAAGACATCATCCATGATATTGGCGATATGGAAAAATGGCAGGGCTGGGATTCTCAAATCCCTTCCGAAGTCACCATGCAGCTTAGCAGTCGCCAAGACTGGAATATCGCTTGCATGGACTGCACCCACCAATCGGGCTGGCAGCAGGATGCCATGCTGTTCACCAAGCAGGACTTGGGCACCGTCTCCCTTGCCGCTCAAGTGGGCTTTACCTACCGCCTCGGTACCAACTTGCCCGCCCGCATGCGCAATATGAGCAATGGTATCACCAACTTTGGCGTCAGTACCTTGAATAAAAAGGACTACGATGTGGCGCGCTCCTCCTACTTCATGGTGAGTTCTCTCTCCTTAGAGTATGTCGCACGCGACCTCTTCATTGACGGGGGTGTCTTCCATGATTTTGATTCGACCTGTACCCGCGTTCCTTGGGTGGCAGAGGCACAGCTGGGCTTTGGCGTCGTGTACCACAGCATCGACTACTACTTTGGCTTTGTCTATCGCAGTGACTCCTATAAGACGCAAAACCACCCGACTGTCTACGGTACCTTCTCCGTCGGTTGGAACTGGTAATCACCCACAACTTCATGCAATCCCTACCAACATTAGACCCCTCGGTGGCAGCTATCTTGCTGGCGATTGGGGCACTCATCGTCATTCTCTTTGCCTGCCGTAGTGCGAAGGGGCAAGTCCTGCGCCTTGTGCTTGGTGCCATTGGCGCCTTCTTTACCGTGGCGGGTGTCTTTATCTTCTGTCAGTGCGGTGGGCTTGCCATCGACTTTGCCATGACGGGGGGTACCGCGTGGTTTGCAGCGGTCACACTGGCATGCTGCGCCTTGGTGGGTGCTATCTTCACGGGGGTCTTTGGCTACCTGCTCACGCGATTCCTCAATCGCCCGCTCTGCGTGGGGCTGGCTTACCTCTCCATCATCCCCATCATGGTGGGCACCTTCCTCAACTACACAAAGGCGGTGGATGCGCAAGTTCTTATCCCAGAGAACAAAACCATGAGCGCTATCACCTTGCCTGATGGGACGAGCTTCCCCCTTGAGTTTGAGTTGTCCGTTTCAAGACCCTCCCAAGAATTTTGCTCGCAAGTTGAAATCGTGGCTGCTCGCCACAAGCGCGTGGAAACGCTCTCTCCCAACAATTCTGTTCAGGAGGGTAATGTCAATTTGTGCTTTGCTGCCGCCATCCTCGACGGTAATCATTACTACCAATTTTCCTACCGCCCCGGTCGCCTTTGGTTGATGATGGGCAACATCCTCTTCTTCGCTAGTTTACTTCTTACTCTCAAATATCGCAGTATTCCTGCACCCCAAAACAACCCCCAACAATAGATGAGAATCCCAGTACTGGCAGCCATGGCTGCAATCTTGGGGCTACCAACACAGGCGGTGACCAATGTCCCCTACCCAGGTGAAGCCCCCGGAAAAGCTCAGTTCAAGCAAATGACGCTGAGCAACAATGCCCTCTCGTGGCAAACCGCCCTCAAGCAGGGTGAAATCAAATTTGCCCTGACCCCCAAGGGACAAGAATCCATCACCAGCGGTGAAGAGACCTTTAGCATCACCACCGCCACAGGTACCTACCCTGCCAGCAGCTTTAGCGTGGGCAAACTTTATGGTCACCCCATCAAGGGCGACCCCAAAGCCTGCCGCAACAGCGAGCAAGTCGCGGGGGTCATGTTTAGTACTACCTTGACCAATAAGGAGGCCGGCATCACCATCGCTTGGTCGGCCGAGTTGCGCGACAATGCCAACTACGTCAAACAAGGCTACACCATCAAGGCGAGCAAGGATATCAACATCACCCATATTGAACTCGTCAATTTGGCGGATGCTGGCTTGAATGTCGAGGGTTCATCCAAGGGCTCTCCGCTTGTGCACAAGGGCAAGCGCGCCTTCTTTGGTATTGAAAACCCCGTTGCCGTGGCGAAAGTCACCGATAAGGGCGCTCAAGTGGGGTTTGACTGCAAAATGCCCATGAAAAAAGGGCAAAGCAACACCTTCACCACCGTCAGTGGTGTTTACCCAGAGGGACAATTGCGACGCGGCTTCCTGTCTTACCTGGAAAATGAGCGCGCCCAGCCCTACAGCCTCTTCCTGCAATACAACTGCTGGTACGACCATGGCCTCATGCCCAATGAGGAAAACATGCTCGCCACGGTTAAGGAATATGGTGATGAGTTGGTCAAGAAGCGCAAAGTCAAGCTCGACTCCTTCGTCCTTGATGATGGTTGGGATGACTTTAATGTCGCCATGTGGATGCCTACACCGAAAAAATTCCCCAACGGATTTGGCAAGCTCAGTTCAGCCATTCGCGCCATTGACTCCAACTTTGGTATCTGGATTTCCCCCTTCGGTGGTTACTGGGGCGATAAGGAGCGCACGGACGAAGCCCGTCGCAAGGGGCTGATTCCGCAAGACCAAGCCACGCTCGACCTCTCCTTCAAGGGCTACCACGACTGGTTCCTCAAGCGTTGTTCCGAGCTCATGAGGCAGGATGGTGTCAACTTCTTTAAGTGGGACCGCGCCGGTGAGGGCGAAATGCCCCACTTCATGGCGCTGATGGACATTGCTGACTCGCTGCGCCAAATCAATGACAAGGTCTTTTTAAGCACGACGGTTGGTACATGGCCCAGCCCCTTCTGGCTCAATCATGTGGACTGCATCTGGCGCACGGGCACCAGCGATGTCAACTGGATTGGCAAGGGCAGCAACCGCGAGCAGTACATCAACTACCGCGATGCGGTGGCTTTGAGCCATATTGTGCGCAAGGGCCCCCTCTTCCCCCTCAACTCGCTGATGCACCATGGCATTGTGCTGGGCACGCAGTTCCAAGGCCTGCGCGTCAGCGACAAGCGCGAGTACGCCAGTGGCAAGGCGCAAGAGCCCGAAGCGGGCACTGGTGACCGCCTGAGCGACACCACCAAGCACGCCGTTGACTTCCCCGTCAACAATGACTTGAAGAGCGACATCCGCATCCTGCTGGGTGCAGGTGCCAACCTGCAAGAGCTTTACCTCACCCCCGCCATGATGAATGACAAGGCATGGGATGACGTGGCAGAAGCCATCCGCTGGAGCAACAAGTACGAAGACGTCACCGCCGATACCCATTGGGTCGGTGGCGACCCTGCCGAGGGGGCGGTCTACGGCTACTGCTCATGGCGTGGTGACCGCGGTGCAACCTTGGCGCTGCGCAACCCAGATGATAAGCCCCAGAGCATTGAGTTGAGTGTCGATATCTTTGAACCAACGCGCGAAGGTGGTATCATCTTACCAAGCGCCTACAAAGACCAGCGCCTCAAGGGAGTCAAGTTCCCTGCGGCGGGTACGGTGACAATTGAGCTGCAGCCCTTCGAAGTTCTCGTCTTCTCGACCCGCTTTGACAAAAAAGCCAAGGCGAAAAAGTAAGAAAAATCAAGAGAATCAGCAGAGATAGCATTTCTCGCTTGACCTGAAATGCTAAATCTGCTTAAATCATTACAGAAGTTCATCAAACCTCCCTCACTCATATGAAAAAAGCATCTCTCTTTGTCCTCCTTGTTGCATCCCTCGGTCTTAGCTCCTGCTGCTGCCAAGGCACCAATCCACCAAAGCTTCGTCCTATGCCTAAGGACATCCTTGAACCTGCAACAGTCAACCAAGGACCCATCCTCGTCGCTCCTACCAAGAACGCTAAGTAAGATAGACCCTCAAAAATTTCAAGCACCGCTGCATCAAATGCCAGCGGTGCTTTTTTATTTTTAAAGGTCCCCTTAATTTTTAATTAAATCCTGCATTCGGTTGACGAACTGACCGATGTGGTAACCATCTTGGAAGGCGTGCAGGTACTGAATAGCCATGGCCATTTCCAGCTGCCCATCCTTTTCCACCACCTTGCCAAAGCCGAGGTGCGGGATGTCCAGCGCGGGGGAGGGCGTGAAGTGAAGGGATGTGAAGTCAATATCGCGCACCACGGTCACGTAGATGAGGTCCTTGCGGGGTTGGCTCACCAAGTTTTTGTCCTGACGAACCGCCTCCATCGACGCGCTCGCTTGGGCTTCAAATGTTTCGTAATCTTCGATGTAATCAAAAAAGGCAAAGCCGAAGCTGTGGTCGGGGCGCGCCACAACCGCGCTGCAATGAATTGTGTCAAAGGCCATGTACTCGTTCTCCACATCGCGATCGCTGAGGCGGTACTTAAAATTGGGGATGTCATTTAAAACGCGCAAGGCGGCATGGATGTAGCGTAGGAAGAAGCGATGCCCCTGTTTTTTTGCATCGGCATAAAGGTCTGTGCAGTTCAGACGCACCGTAATGGAGCCAACGGGATGTAAATCCAAGTTGCGCGTAAAATGTCTAAAATGTTGTTCTCTCTCAAAACCTGCGATGGGAAGATAGGGCTTCATTAACTTATCATAGCGCGGGTTCCCCACGGGGGCAAGCAGAAAAATGGGGGTTTTTCTGCTTGCTATGCCCGCCCATCCCTGATAGAGTTGAATCAATCGTTATGAATATTAAACATATTTTTCTCGTGGCACTCTCCGTTCTTTGCCTTGGTGGGCTTTCCTGCTATGCGCAATCTTCCAGAAACTCCCAAGCCGATGGCGATAAGAAGGAAAAATCCATTGAATCTAGCACGGGTGCTAGCTTCGTCGCCTGCTCATCGGGTGGGGCTAGAATTCCATCGACGCTCTATGTCCGCATGGCTAAGGATGAATTTGAAGAGGTGAAATTCCCAGCACGTCGCGCCTCGATTCGCTTGGCCTTCCCCAGTGATGGCGTCTACAACTTCTGGTTGACGAACCCCGCCGAGCGCACCTCCTCCGAAGGGAATGGTCGTCGCGCTAAGGTGACCGTTCCAGAGCCCGATTTGCAAATTGCCCTGCCCAGCAACTTGAGCGGTCGCGTGGTCTGCCTTCTCCAAGCCAAGGAGGGCGAGGGGGATAAGTTGCAGGTCGTGCCAACCTGCATCCCTGATGAAGTTCTTCCCAAAGCGGGGCAAACAGTCCTCAACCTCAGCCCCTACGCCTTGGTCTTAGCCACGGCTACCAAGGGCGATTTTAGTGATAAACAGCAGACGAAAATTGGCGCTTGTGCTAATATGAAGAGCATTGAAAGCTCAAACATCTGCGTGGTACCCGGTGATCAGGGACAGCGTTTGAATTACATTTTGAGTGCCGCTTTGCCTGATGATGATGGGCTGAGCCGCGTGCGCGCTTCCACCCTTGTCATCTCCAAAACGCAGTCGCAAGTCATGGTTGTCCTCAAGAAGCCTGATAGCGCCGACGTGATCATCGAGATGGTGCAGGCGAAGCAGCCCGCCAAGAAAAAGGCAAAAAGCAATCGTTCTGCACGCTAAGGCTTAGACTGGCGAATCACTGAATGTTTTTCAGTGTATCTGACAGCATCTTCAACGCGTTACTGCGGTGGGAGATGCTGTTTTTAATATCAGCAGGCAGTATCCCAAAGCTGGTGTCGTAGCCATCGGGGATGAAGAGGGGGTCGTAGCCAAAGCCCTCTGTCCCCTCGGGATTTAAGGTGATGTGACCTTCAACCGTCCCTTCAAAGGCGGCGATTTCTTGCCCCTGTTGGGCAAGGCACATGGCGCAGACAAAGCGCGCGCGGAAGGGGGCTTGTTCGCTGGGTAGTGCGCGCAGTTTGTCCAACAAAAAGGCATTGTTGGCAGCATCGTTGCCATGTTCGCCCGCGTAGCGTGCGGAGTAAATACCAGGTTCCCCACCCAAGGCATCGACACAAAGCCCCGAGTCATCGGCTAAGATGAGCCCATCAGTGTATTCCGAGATACCTAGTGCCTTCAGTGCAGCATTGGCGGCAAAGGTGCTGCCTGTCTCCTCCACCTCGGGGGCATCGGGGAAGTCTGCGAGGCTGAGTACCTCGTAGCAATCAGGGAGAATTTGGGCGATTTCTTGCGTTTTATGGGCGTTGCGCGTGGCGATGATAAGTTTCATGGATGGCTTAGAGTTGGAGGGGTGATTTTTTGCGGATGTGGTGCAGGTAAATAAAGAGGGCTGTCCAGCAGACCATGCCTGCACCAACGTCAGAGATGGCAGCGGCAAGCCAAATGCCATCAGCCCCCCAATACTGGGGCAAGATGAAGAGCAGGGGCAGTAGGATGATAACTTGGCGGGAAAGGTTGAGCACAATGCTAATGGCGGGTTTGCCGATGAATTGGAAGAAGGTGCCAATGATGGACTGCGCCCCAATGATGAAGAAGGCGAGGGTGAAGAGCTCCATCCCATGGGTGCCTAATTCAATGAGTTGATGGGCAAGGGGGTCACTCTCATTGACAAAGCAGCTGACAATCTCCCGAGCGAAGAGTTGGCAGGTGATAAAGCCAACAGCTGTGGAGATGGTCGCCCATCCCATCGCGCGGAAGAGGGTTCCCTTAACGCGGTGATAGTACCCTATCCCTTGGTTGTAGCCAACGATGGGCTGCATGCCTTGGGCAATGCCCATGACGACCATGATGAAGACAAAGCTGTATCGATTGACGATGCCGAGGGCACCTACCCCCAGTGGCCCATTGTAGGCGAGTAATTGGTGGTTAAAGACGGTAATGACCACGCAACCACAGATGTTGAGCAAGCACATGGGCATGCCAATCGCAAAGATTCGGCGCACGATGGGACCACAAATCTTGTAAATACCTGGGCGAAAGTGGACGGTGCTGTCCTTCTTGAGGAAGTGGGGGATGGTGAGGGCGAGACCAAAAATTTGTGCCCCCGCGGTAGCGATGGCAGCACCCTTCATGCCCCAGCCGAGGAAGTGGATGCAGATGGGAGCTAGGATGATGTTGGCAATGACCGTTGCGACCATGTTCCACATCGCCTTTTTGGGGTAGCCGCTGGCGCGGGTGATGTGGTTGAGGTTCATGAAGCTAGCCGTGATGGGGAAAGTCCACACAGTGATGGCCATGAAATCGTAGGCGGGTTGGTAGGTCTCGGCCGTCACCCCGAAGAAGACAAGCACCTCGGGCAAAAAGAAGTAGAGAAGAGCCCCAACGGAGGTATTGAGAATGAGGGGAAGCTGGATATTATGCCCCAAAATGCGGAAGGCTAATTGATGATCCCCCTTGCCCAAGGCAATGGAAAGACTAGCGGCACCACCCATGCCGACGAGCGCGCCAAAAGCAATCATCAAATTGACAATGGGGAAGACGAGGGCAAAGCCAGAGATCGCGTAAGAGCCGCACCAACGACCGATGAAGTAAGAGTCAGTCAAATGGTAGATGGACATGGCTGCCATGCCAATAATGGCGGGCAGGGAGTATTGGAGAAGCAATTTGCCGAGGGGGGCGTTCTCCAACTGTTCGAGACGTTCGTTGCGCTGCATAAGAGGGCAGATTACACCCAATGCCGCGCGATGTCAAGCGTAGCGAAGCCCTCTTCTTAAAATTGGCGCGAAGCGACTAAGTTCCCCATTTTTCAAAGCTACGCTTTGAAATGAAAAGTCCGCGCTCCCCAAACAGGAAGCGCGGACTCATTGAACGAGTAAAGAAAATCTTTACAAATCGGGAGAGAGGATGAGGTAGTTGGAAGCGGTGCTGTCGCCAGAGCGCTTCTTCTTGGGGAAGATGTCCACATCGGTCTTCAGGTAGCCCTTGGCTTCTTCGTTGTCGTCTTCACGGATGTCGTCCTCTAAGTCAGAGATACTGCCATCAGCTTTTACGATGAAGAAGTGGTTCATGAAGGAGGAAATGTCGATGGTGAACTTATCACCCGCATAAGGGCTCTTGCTGGGGTAGACTGATGTCATGGCAAGTGGGGCGTTGGTCGCATTGCGGGCAACGCTCTTCTTGTTGTTTTCATCGTCAAAGTCCTTGCGCATGACGTAGGCCATACCATTTTCACCGCGGCTCAAAGCCTTGCCACGAGCGATGTTGTCATCACCCTTTTTAGCGATGAAGCCATCACAGGATACTTCAGCCTCGAAGGGGGCTTCGCTGCTGTTGGAGGCGTTGTAGAAGAATTGGCGGAAGTAGTTATTGGAGTAGTTACCCGTGATGGCACCGAAGTCGTATTCAGCCTTATCCTTGTCATCCATGATTTCCTCGGCAGTTGCGTCGCAGGGGAATTGACCGTAGTCCTCTTGGAATTGGAAGAGGAGGGTGTGGATGGTCTTGAGGTTAGATTGTGCGACTTGACGTGGACCAGCATTACGTTGGTTCATGATGGTTGGGTAGGCAATACCGCCAAGGGCTGCGAGAATAGCGATAACAACCATCAATTCGATGAGGGTGAAACCGCGCTTGTTGTGGGCGCTGATAGGTGTCAGTTTCATATGATTAAAAGGTAAATCAAGTTATTTACTAGATATATCATGTGGGATGAAATCTGGCAAGTATCAAATGCCCCTAGGAGGGTAAAAATTGAGAAAAAATGCAAGCTGGGGCGATTTTTGTTAAAAAAGAGAGGGCTGCCCCAGTTTTAACTTGAATCTGCCCCCTATCCTTGCTAGAACAGTATGTGACAAGTGCAATTGTTCATGCCGAGCAATTGTTCCCCTTTCTTGCCATGAAGACACTCATCACAAACGCCCACATCATCTCTCCCGGTATCGATATCGTAGGAGGTTCCGTACTCATTGAAGATAGCCGCATTATCGCTGTTTATCAAGCTGGTGAAACCGCTGAAGCTGACAAGACAATCGACGCTGCTGGAAACATGGTTTTGCCTGGCTTTATCGACATTCACTCCCACGGTGCTGGTGGTTGTGACGTTTGCGATTGTAAGGTGGAGAGCATTCGCACCATCGCTGACCGTAAGATGCAGGAAGGTGTCACCACATGGTTGCCCACCACGCTTACCCTTGGTACTAACACCTTGGCAGACGTGCAACGCTGCGTGAAGGAGTACGCCGCCTCCCCCAATGGCTCCAAGACCCCTGGTGTTCACTTGGAAGGACCTTACATCAACCCCAAGCAATGTGGTGCCCAAAACCCAGCTTTCGTTCGTCCTGCCGATATGGAAGAAGTCGCCTTCTTGGCCGACATCTACCCTGTTCACCTCATCACCATGGCTCCTGAAACACCTGGTGCCATCGACTTCATTGCCCAAGCCACCAGTGCTGGCATCGTCTGCTCCGCAGGCCACTCCGCTTCCAGTTACGATGTATTCAAGAAGGCCAAGGCTGCTGGTTTGAAGCACCTGACCCATTTCTGCAACCAAATGAGCGCCCAACATCACCGCGAAATCGGTCTTGTCGGCTCTGGTATGGTTGACCCAGACATCAAGATTGAGCTGATTTGTGATACCATTCACCTTTGCTCGGACATGCTCAAGCTGACCTTCACCAACAAGAACATCAGCCAATTGCTCATGGTGACCGACTCGCTTGCTTGCTCTTGGATGCCTGATGGCCCTGGTGACCTCGGTGGTCTCCCCATCTTTGTGGAAGGTGGCGTTGCCCGCCTTGAATCGGGTAACCTGGCTGGTTCCACCCTTCGCTTCGCCAAGGGTCTGCAAAATGTCCAACGCATCACGGGTATGCCTTTGAGCGAGCTCGTTCGTGCGACCTCTTACAACCAAGCTCAATCCTTCGGTTACAACGATTTGGGCAAGATTGCACCTGGCTTCACGGCTGATATGGTCATCCTTGATGATGACTTCAACACCGTCTCGACCATCATTGATGGTGAAGTTCGCTTCCAAGCGTAATATCAAATCATTCTAACATGCTGATTTCACCCTTAGCAAAGCGACTTTGTGTCGCTCGCGGCATCGCTCCCGAATCCTTGATGGGGACGGGGCCTCGCGGGCGCATCATGTCCTGCGATGTGAAAGAGGCGCAGGTGAAGCCCGCCCCCGCAAGGGGTGGGCACACGGTGGTTGCGAGTGACTACATTCCCCCCACTCGTCCTGAGAAGGAGGGGTATTTTGTCTATGATTGCGAGGTGGATATGCTGGCTTTAGCGAGCATGAGTCTGCCCATTGCCGTTCAGTGCGAACACTTGTTGACGCAGCGTTACTCGCTGATGGACTACATTGTGCGCGCTGTTATCAAGTCGTGCCGAGGTGGAGTTGATGAGTCGGAAAGCATGGATGTGCTGCTCTTTGAAGGAGCTGGGCAAGAGCTGATTGCCCTGCCCGATTTGCGCCAAAAGACCATTTATCAGCTCGCTGAACAGCGGCAGGATGCGGCAGGTGTGCCCCAAGGATTCAGCCCCAACATCGTCATCTGTGACTCCAACACCACGCGTGAGCAAGTTCGTAAGCACTTGGAACAGAGTCATCGCACCCGCTTTGCGCTCGCCATTCGCGGTGGCAGCCCCAAGGTCGGTATACGCGTGGGTTGTAAGCTTAAAAGTGCCGTGCTGGGCTACACCTTCTACATTTCCAGCGACATGCCACAGCAGGATGCAGATCATATTGCCGCGCGCCTCAACGCCCTCTTGTACGACCCTGTCAGCCTGCTGATGATTGCCTGAGATTTCCTATCTTATCTCCCCCCCCATCAACCATACCCTTACTTAACTTATGTCTTTTAACATTCAGAACGTCGAAATTGGCGGCGAAACTCCCTTCTTTCTCTTAGGCCCCTGCACCCTCGAAAGCGAGGAATTTGGCTGGATGATGGCTCGCGAAATCAAAGCCATCTGCAATCGCTTGCAATTACCCTTTGTCTTCAAGGCCTCCTTTGACAAAGCGAACCGCACCAGCGTGAAGAGCTTCCGCGGTCTCGGTATTCAAGAGGGTTGCCGCATCCTGTCCGAAATTGGCAAGGAGCTTCAAATCCCCGTGGTGACCGACATCCACACGGAAGAGCAAGCAGCCTACGCTGCTGACTACATCGACCTCTTGCAAGTACCCGCCTTCCTTTGCCGCCAAAGCGATTTATTGGAGGCCTGCGCCAAGACGGGTCGCCCCGTCAATGTCAAGAAGGGGCAATTCCTCGCCCCTGGTGACTGCCGCAACATCTGTGAGAAGATGGAGGCCTTCGGCTGCAATCAGTACATGCTCTGCGAGCGCGGAACGACCTTCGGCTACAATAACTTAGTGGTCGATATGCGCGGCATGCACTGGATGAAGGAATTTGGTTGCCCAGTCGTCTTTGATGCCACGCACTCCGTGCAACGCCCCGGTGGTCTGGGTGGTACAACGGGTGGGGATCGCGATTTAGCCCCAGTCTTGGCCAATGCCGCCATGGCCGTTGGTGTCGATGGTGTCTTTATGGAAGTGCATAACGACCCCGACAATGCCACCTCCGATGGTCCCAACCAAGTCCGCTTAGATGATTTGGAACGCATTTTGGGTAACTTGATGCTGGTGCGTCAGGCCTACAAGCAAATGCACTAAGTCAGCCCCCTTATCATTGTGATGCTTCGCTCGCTCTTCATTTCCCTTGCCAGTCTGCTCTTGGTGTCGCCCTGTTTTGCGGCTGATGCTGCCCCAGCTGGGCAAGGGCAAGCGGCAAAGCAAGAGTCCGCTTCGGCTACGGATGCCACCAATGTCTTCCCCGGTCTACCTCTGATGCCAGCGGGTAGCGTGGTGAATCACATTGTGTTACCTCGTTACGAGGATGGCCGCGTGGTCTCCCTCATCAAGATTGCCACCCTGAAGGTGGAGACCGTCAGCATGCTCTCCGCCGATGACTTGGTGGCCGCTCTCTACGATCAATCGGGCAACATGACCAAGATTACCACCTTGAAGGCCTATATTGATTTTGCCTGTGAGCTAGTGAGCTCGGAGGGTTTGATTACGATGGAAGACCCCCGCTTCCGCGTCCGTGGGCAGCAGCTGCATTTTGACACACTGCGCAAGATTGGTGTCTTGCGCGGCCCTGTTCGTACCGTTATTCCCGCCTCTCAAAATTATTCTCAGCGATGAAGTTTTCCCTGATTTTTTCCCTGCTTATCGCTAGCTCATCCATGGCGCTGGCATCGGTGAACTTGCCTGATGTGAGTGCGGCCGAGGCGCAGGCGCGCCAAGATTTTGCCAACTACCCCCCACTGGATAAGGCGCGCGAGACCGTGGCGCAACTCGCCGAGCAGATGCAGGGAATCATGGGCGATTGGTCGCAGCGGGGAGATGCCTTTATCGCGCCACTTCCCGAGTTGACTGCGCAGCCCTTGCCCCCAGAACCCAAGCCTAGCAATGACACCATCGTTGATAGCACGAAGGGGCTTTATTTTGATGCTCAACAATCCATGATGAGCTATTTCGGGCAGGTGCGGATGCGTGACCCCCGCTTAAGCCTTGATTGCGAGCGTCTCTTCATTCAATTGGAGAAACGGCGCGTCAAGCAAGAGTCAAGCGAGTTTGAAGCGGAAGTTGAGAAGACAGAGACCCGCGATTTTACACCATCCGAGCATGCCCAGACCGAGACGGTCATTGCCAAGGAACAAGTGCCAGAGCCCATGATAATGAGCGCTAAGCAAGTGCTTGTCGATATGCAGCTCAAACGTCTTTATGCCACTGGGGACGTGGTGGAACTCAAGCACAGCCGTGGCGATATCCGTGCCGAAGGTGGCGAGCCCATCATGCTCATCGACGACAAAGCGGGGCTCATTTATGTGAAGGGTCATCACATTAGCGGCTTTTCCGTTGATGAAAAAGGCGAGAAGAATGAATTTTCAAGCGAGGGCTACGTACTCTTTGAGTTGGATAGCGATAGCATCCTACTCGCCCGTCAAAATAAGATTCAAACGCCCAAGGGCGACATCGCTTGCCGTGGTCTTTTGCGCGTCCGCATGCAGCCCGCAGAAGAGCAAAAGCCTTCATCCAGCAAGGGGTTCCGTCTCAATCGTGCCTACGATGGGCTGTCCTACGTGACCGCGCTGGATGATGTCGTCGTCTCTGGCACGCAGGCTGATGGTACCCCCTTCCGCATGAGTGGCGACTTGCTTAGCTACGATGCCCGCATTGGGGAAATGATCATGACTGGGGAGCAATGCCACCTCAGCTCGGCAGAGCAAAATATGCAGGTGCAGGGCGATGCGACAGCTCGCCTGTATGCTGATGGCTCCATGAAATTGAAGGGGGGGGATATCTTTGGCTCCTACCAACGCCCATCCCGAAGCGGTGAAGGCCTGCTGCATGGCACGTACCAAACGCAGGGCGAAATCCTGATGACCGCTGCCGATGGTCAATTGCGCTGCCCCCATGGCTTAGTCGCCAAGGATGAGGAGTTAGATTTTGCCTGCACGCGAGAAGTCGTCGTCAGCTTTGAGCGCGAGCCTGCTACCGAGGAAGCTAAGCCACAACAGAGCGTGGCCGTCATGCCCGATTTTGCCTTCTCTCGCATCAAGGGAATCGCCCACGTAGCCGCAGCGGGTGATATTCAAGCCAAGGGAATGGGCGAGTGGGATTTCTACGCCCAAGGCGATGAGCTGGAGGCCGATTTGATTGAAGGAACAGCCCTTGTCCGCGCCAAGGCAGCGCAATGGGCACAGTTCACCTACCAAGGCGCGCAGTTGAAGGCGCGCTCCCAAGACCGGGGCTCCGAAGTGCAACTCCTAGCCAATGGCGATATCAAGATGGCGGGTGATGTGATTGAAGGCTATATGCCAGCGCGCGAAGACAAATCGAGCTTTGCCTTTGAAACGCAAAATGATTTGTACCTCAATAATGCGGAATCGCTTTTAGTCATGCCGCACCCTGTGCACATGGAATCCGATCAGGGTATCTTTAACTCGCAAGGCGGCTTGACCGCATCCCTCCGCAGGGCGGAAAAACCTGCTAGCACAGGCCGCGGCTTTGCCCGCCATGACTTTGGCTTTACTGGGGTGGAATGGGCACAATCCCCTCGGGACTCTTCCTTGCAATCTCCCCAGCTCTCCTTACAGTGCGATGGATTCATGCGCCTTGTGATGGAGGAGGAAGGCGCGAGCCAAGGGCAAGATGCGACCTTGGCGGGACTTCAATCAGCCGAGGCGCATGATGCGGTACGCTTTATCGCCAAGGACGCGCAGGGAAAACTGTATCGCGCTACGGGCGAACATCTGAGCATTGATGGACATCGTGGTACCAAGCTGCTGACGGGACCGCGCGTCACCCTGAGCAGTGGTCATAAGTTGCATGAGGCCAGCGGGGCTGGTGCGCAAGTCTTTGTTGATGCCAAGAACAATGTCCGCTTGAGTGGGGCACAGCAAACCACCGTCGTGACCGACGTGCGGGAAGAATTTGGACGCGAAGCCCAGCAAGAACAAAAGAAAAACAAGCCATGAACGTACTTTTAGAAGCCAAGGGGCTGTGCAAGTCCTACAATGAACGCAAGGTCGTTGACAATGTTTCCTTTCACATCAATCAGGGGGAGATTGTTGGCCTCTTAGGACCTAATGGGGCGGGTAAAACAACATCCTTCTACATGGTTGCAGGCTTGGTTCGACCCGATGTTGGCTCTGTGCAATTTGCCGATCAAGACGTCTCCGTCTTGCCGATGCATTTGCGCGCCCGCTTGGGCATGGGTTACCTGCCGCAGGAGGAGAGCATCTTCCGCAAACTCAGCGTGGAAGACAACCTGATGGCCATTCTGGAGACCCGCAAAGACTTAAATCGCAAGCAGCAGCGCGAGAAGGCAGAGGAGCTCATGGAGCGATTTAGCATCACCAAACTGCGCAAGAGCCACGCCATCCAACTCTCGGGTGGGGAAAAACGCCGCTTGACCATCGCGCGTGCCTTGGCGACCAATCCGCGCCTGCTCATGCTCGATGAACCCTTTGCGGGGGTTGACCCCATTGCCGTGCAGGACATCCAACACATCGTCGCCTCCCTGCGCGAGACCGATGGCCTGTCCATCCTCATTACCGACCACAACGTGCGCGAAACATTGGGCATCGTTGACCGTGCCTACATCCTCTTTGAAGGGCGCATCATCAAATCGGGCAGTGCTGAGGAAATTGCCAATGACCCCAAGACCCGCCAAATTTACCTTGGTGAGCACTTTAAGATGTGATGAGTACCGAGGAGTTCGACGATTTCTTCGCTTATGATGAGAGCGAAGCCCCCTGCGAATTTGATGAACAACAAGCTAGCGAAGGTAGCTTCAGCCTGCCCGTGCTCCCTGTGCCCGAGGCACTGAAAAGCTATTTCGGCTTTGATGCCCTGCGCAAGGGGCAGGACGAAGTCGTCGATGCCGTGATGGCGGGCAAGGATGTCATGGCCATCATGCCCACGGGTGGTGGTAAATCACTTTGCTACCAACTGCCCGCGCTCTGTCGCGAGGGGCTAGTGCTGGTCGTCAGTCCGCTGATTGCCCTGATGAAGGATCAGGTCGATGCGCTTGTCGCTAAAAATATCCCCGCTGCTGCTATCCACTCGGGGCTGGGGTCGGATGAATACCGACAGGTGATGCAGTCCTTTTACCGCGATGAGCTCAAAATCCTCTACGTCGCCCCAGAACGTCTGGGGCAGGGGGGATTCATCAATGCCTTGGGCAACAAACACATTTCCCTGCTCGCCATTGATGAGGCGCACTGCTTGAGCCAATGGGGGCATGACTTCCGCCCCGACTACATGCGACTTGGGCGCGTGCGCGAAATGCTGGGCAGCCCACAGACCATCGCCCTGACCGCCACCGCGACAGAACAGGTGCGCTTGGATGTGCTCAACTGCCTGCAATTGAGAGAGCCAGCCGTCATCATCAGCGGATTTGCGCGAGAAAACCTCGACTTCGCCATCATCCCCTGCAATGGGCGTGCCGCCAAATTTGACCGCCTGCGCTACCTCATTCAAACGTGGAAGACAGGCATCATCTACTGCTCCACCCGCAAAACCGTCATGACCGTCTTTGCCGAGATGAACAAGGGAGAGAATCACGTCGTCGCCTACCACGCGGGCATGACAGATGATGAACGCTCCTTCGCGCAAGAATCCTTCATCTCTGGGCGAGCCGACGTCGTCGTGGCAACCAACGCCTTTGGCATGGGCATCGACCGTGCGGATGTCCGCTTCGTCGCCCACTTTGAAGTGCCTGGCAGCGTGGAAGCCTATTATCAGGAGGCGGGTCGTGCGGGTCGTGATGGCGAGCGCGGAGTCTGTGAACTACTCTTCAACCACGCCGACTTAAAAACGCAAGAATTCTTCTTTGAAGGCAGCAACCCACCACTGGATTTGATTCGTCGCCTCTACCAATTTCTCTGCGAAAACTGCGCCTACGAAACGCATGAACTCCAAATGACCGTCGATGCCATGGCGGAAAACATGGGCAAAGACGTCAACGGTATGGCCTTGGGGACAGCCCTCTCCACCCTCATCCATGCGGGGGCGATTAGCCGTTTCGATGTACCGGGGCGCAATGGTAAGGGGACTCGTGTCACCGACCCCAATAAAAACTTTGCCATGCTCGGCATCGACCAATATGCACTGGAAGAAAAGGCGAACCGCGACCACCTTAAAATTGAGTCCGTCACCAAATTTGCCTATTCCAATGGCTGCCGTCAGCAGTGGATTTTAAATTACTTTGGGGAGAAGGACGCCAAGCCCTGTGGTCATTGTGATGCCTGTGTTGCCGCTGACCCCGATGACGCCCAAGAACCCTCTCCGCAAGAGCTCGAACTGATTCGCAAAGCCCTCTCGGGGGTGGCGCGCGCCTCCCGCCGACTGGCTGATGGCAGCTGGGAAGGCATCTACGGTCGCAGCAAAATCATCGGCATGCTGCGCGGCTCGAAGGGCGCGAACATGCACGGCTGGCTGACCAACTTGTCCACCTACGGTTTATTGGCCGAAATGACCGAAGCGCAGCTCAAAGGACTCTTTGCCGCCATGACCCAAGTGGGGCTACTCACCGTCAGCGGTGGGGAAATGCCCTTGGTGACCCTTTCCGCGAAGGGGCAAGATGTCATGCTGGGAAAAGTCGTGCCGAGCCTGTCGCTCAGCTGGGTCAGTGCGGCACCACGCGGGCAAAAGAAACTGGCCGCACGCAAAGAAATCGCCATGGCTGAAATTGCAGCAGGTCGCATGGATAAGGAGCTCTACGAGCGATTGTCCGAGTTGAGACGCGACATCGCGGATGAGAAAAACCTGCCTGTCTACCGCATCATGAGCAACGAGACCCTGCGCACCATGGCGCGCATCAAGCCCTTGACCATCGAAGCCGCTTGCCGCATCAAAGGCATCGGCCCATGGACAAGGGATAACATCCTCGTCTCCTTCCTCGAACTCATTGCCGACTTTGAAGAACGCTAAATCCGGCATGAGTCATGCCCCTTGCCTTCAATAGTGCCCACAGAAGGTACGCTGTGTGATTTTGTAAGCATCTGCTAGTCAGTGATAGTCAGCGTTATACTAAATCGTTGTGCTGTTTCAGAACCTTATTCCGCAGCCATCCGTGCAATTTGTATGTGGCTCGGGCACGTATCAATTGTTGGTATTCCTCAAACAATTGCTGTCTCATGATGCAATAATCGACGTGACCCATCTGACGGAGTGCCGTTTTTTGTGAGGCTGTTGAGATATTAATCTTGCATTTTTGCTGACTTTATGGCATAGATATGTCAGTTTATACTCAAGAGTCATGCCTAAAGATACCACCATTAAAAAAATTCTCGTCATCGGTTCTGGTCCCATTGTGATTGGACAGGGTTGTGAGTTCGATTACTCCGGCACTCAAGCTTGTAAGGCTTTGCGTGAAGAGGGGTACGAAGTTGTCCTTGTCAACAGCAATCCAGCGACCATCATGACGGACCCTGAAACGGCTCCCTCTACCTACGTTGAACCCATCACTCCTGAGTATGTTGAAAAAATTATCATTCGCGAAAAGCCTGATGCTCTTCTGCCTACACTCGGTGGTCAAACAGCCTTGAACTGCGCCATGGCACTGCACGGTGCTGGTGTTCTCGAACGTAACAATGTTCGCATGATTGGCGCGAATGCCGATGCGATTGACAAGGGTGAAGACCGCCAACGCTTCAAGGATGCGATGATTAAGATTGGTCTCGACGTCCCTGCCAGCGGCACCGCTCACACCATGGCCGAAGGCTGGGAAGTGGCGAAGCAAATTGGCAACTACCCCCTCATCATCCGTCCTGCCTTCACCCTCGGTGGTACAGGCGGTGGTATCGCTTACAATAAGACCGAATTTGAAGAAATTGTAACACGTGGTATCGACCTTTCCCCCGTCTCCGAAGTTCTCATCGAAGAATCCCTCCTCGGATGGAAGGAATATGAAATGGAAGTCATGCGCGACCGCAAGGATAACTGCGTGGTTGTCTGCTCCATCGAAAACCTTGACCCCATGGGTGTTCACACCGGTGACTCCATTACCGTGGCCCCCATCCAAACCCTCACCGATCGCGAATACCAAATTATGCGTGACGCCTCCTTCGCTGTCATCCGTGAAATTGGTGTGGAAACAGGTGGCTCCAACATTCAATTTGCAACCGACCCCAAGACAGGCCGCATGATTGTGATTGAAATGAACCCACGCGTCAGCCGCTCCTCCGCGCTCGCCTCCAAGGCAACTGGTTTCCCCATCGCTAAGCTCGCTGCTAAGTTGGCCGTCGGTTACACCCTCGATGAACTTCGCAACGACATCACCCGCGAAACACCGGCCTCCTTCGAACCATCCATCGACTACGTGGTCACCAAGATTCCTCGCTTCACCTTCGAAAAATTCAAGAAGGCTGACGAGCGCCTGACCACCGCCATGAAGAGCGTTGGTGAAGTCATGAGCATTGGCCGCACCTTTAAGGAGTCCATGCAAAAGGCTCTCCGCTCGCTGGAAACAGGTCGCTGGGGCTTTGGTTTTGATACCAAGCAACCCGTCAATCCTACTCGTCAGGAAATCTGCGCTAAGTTGACCGTCCCTAATGCCGAACGTATCTTCTGGCTGCAAACCGCTTTTGTCAACGGATTCTCCATCGAAGAAATCCATGAGCTGACCCAAATCGACATGTGGTTCCTCGACCAGTTGGAGCAACTTGCCCAAGCTGGCATGCAACTCAAGGACCTCGACCTTCGTGAGGCGAAGAAGCTTGGCTTTGCCGACCGCCAAATCGCCCTTGCTCGTGGCTGCACGGAAGACGAAGTACGCGCCGAACGCAAGGAAAAGGGCATTCTGCCCACCTACCGCTTGGTTGACACCTGCGCTGCCGAGTTTGAGGCCTTCACGCCTTACTACTACTCCACCTACGGTGACGAGAACGAAGCACGCCCCAACGATAAGAAGAAAATTATCATCCTCGGTGGTGGTCCTAACCGCATTGGTCAAGGTATTGAGTTTGACTACTGCTGTGTGCACGCTTCCTTCGCGCTGAAGGAATTGGGTTACGAGACCATCATGGTCAACTCCAACCCCGAAACCGTTTCGACTGACTATGATACCTCCGACAAGCTCTACTTCGAGCCGCTGACCTTGGAAGATGTGCTCAACATCTGCGACCAAGAGCAACCCCACGGTGTCATCGTTCAATTTGGTGGTCAAACACCACTCAACCTCGCAGCAGCCCTCGAAGAACGTGGCGTGCCCATCATCGGTACCAGCCCACGCAGCATCGAGTTGGCAGAAGACCGCAAGTACTTCTCCGCTCTGCTCGATGAACTCAATCTCAAGCAAGCCGAAGCAGGTACTGCTACGAATGAAGACGAAGCCGTGACCGTTGCTTCCCGCATTGGATTCCCTGTGCTCGTTCGTCCTTCCTTCGTCCTCGGTGGTCGCGCCATGATGATTGTTTATGATGAGCAAGAGCTGCGCACCTACATGCGCGAAGCCGTTGATGCTTCCCCAGAACGCCCTGTGCTCGTTGACCGATTCCTCGAAAATGCGCTCGAACTCGACGTGGACGTCATCGCCGATGGTGAAATCAGCGTCCTCGGTGCCATCATGCAACACGTTGAACCCGCTGGTATTCACTCGGGTGACTCCGCCTGCATGATTCCACCAGCAAACGTCTCCCCAGCCATGATGGCTGAAATTGAGCGCGCTGCCAAGTCCTTGGCCGAAAAGCTCAACGTCAAGGGTCTCATGAACTGCCAGTTCGCGATTAAGGATGAAGAACTCTACGTCATCGAAGTGAACCCACGTGCCTCCCGCACGGTGCCATTCGTCTCCAAGTCCATTGGTGTGCCACTCGCTAAGATGGCTGCTAAGGTCATGAGCGGTATGAGCCTGACAGAACTCGGTTTCACCAAGGAAGTTCAAGTGCCTTACTACTGCGTCAAGGAAGCCGTCTTCCCATGGAACCGATTCCTCGGCATCGACATCGTCCTCGGACCAGAAATGCACTCCACAGGTGAAGTTATGGGTGTCGATAAGGACCCAGATATCGCCTACCTCAAGAGCCAAATCTCCGCCTTCAACCCATTGCCAGAATCGGGCACCGTCTTCATCTCGGTCAACGACCGCGACAAGGAAGGCATCGTTGCCGTTGCTAAGCAAATTGCCGATGCTGGTTTTGAAATCTGCTCCACCAAGGGCACGATGGACTACCTTGCCGAACATGGCATTGAAGCCAAGCGCGCCTACAAGGTGCTGGAAGGTCAACGCCCCAACATCGTTGACCGCATCAAGAACGGTGAAATCGTCTTCGTGCTCAACACCCCAGGTTCCCACGATGCGCGTGAAGATGAAGTGGCCATCCGTGCCGCTGCCATCAGCAGCAATATCTCCTACGCCACCAACATGGCAGGCGCCCGCGCCTGTGCAGCGGTCATGAACCGTCGCAAGGACATGGAAACTGGCGTTTGCACCCTGCAAGAATACCACGCAGAAATCGCCAAGGGCTAAGGTTCCCACATTTAATAAGCAGGGAGATGACTCAAATGAGTCATCTCCCTGCTTTTTTCATTGAAAAGCCCCAGCCAAGCTCGCTATAATAGCACCCGATGACAAGCTCATTCACAGAACGACCTGCTGGCTCTATCTACATGGGGGATTATGCTGATAAGCCTATCCCCAAGCCGCGCATGGCCTTCATTGGGGCAGGGCGCAGGGCGGGCTATCTGGCGCGCGTTCTGGCGCAAATTGAGGGGACGGAGATTGTGGCTCTCTGCGATTTGAATGAGGATGCGGCTAGCGAGCTTGCCGATAAATTGGAAGGCTTGGGGCAAGCGCGCCCCGCTCTCTTTTGCGAGGGGGAGAAGGCTTATCTTCGCATGCTCGCGGAGGCAAAGCCCGATGCCGTCTTCGTGACGGTTGGTTGGCAGTTCCACGAGGCCTTAGCCTGTGAGGTGATGGAGCACGGCTGCCACGCCTTTGTCGAGGTGCCGCTCGCCATTGCCATTGATAAAATTTGGAAGGTGGTTGACACGGCCGAGCGTTGCCAACGCCACTGCATGATGATGGAAAACGCCTGCTATGATAGGCAAGAGCTGCTCTTCCTCAATATGGTGCGACAAGGTGCCATCGGTGAGATTCTGCATGGGGAAGGGGCGTACATTCATGACCTTCGCTTCACCCTGACCGATGAAAATCGCAGTGAGGCCGAGTGGCGCGCCCAGCATTACGTGGAGCGCAATGGCAACCTTTACCCCACGCATGGTGTGGGCTCCGTCTCCCAGTACATGAGTTTGGGGCGCGGCACCGATAACTATTCCCACCTCGTCTCGCTCTCCAGCCGCTCCATCGGATTTTCCAACTACGTGCAGGAGCAGTTCCCCGATGACCATGAGTTGAACAATCAGGATTTTGCCTGTGGGGATATCAACACATCCATCATTAAAACCAAGTTGGGCAACACCATCATGTTGCAGTGGGATGAATGCACGCCCCGCCCCTACACCCGACACAATTTCATTCAGGGGACAAAGGGCGTGCTAGCGGGTTTCCCAACACGTGTCTATGCCGAAGAGTTTGTCGGTGATGTTGCCCACGACTGGCTGCGCGGTGATGAGCTTGCCCCAGTGGTAGAAAAATACGAGCACCCCCTCTGGAAACGCCTCGGGGAGAAAGCGGTGGAAATTGGCGGCACCCGCGCCCGCGATTACCTGATGCTCAGCCGCATCGTGGAAGCCCTGCAACTGGGTGCTCCCATGGATCAAAACGTCTATGAAGGTGCCTTCTGGTCATCCATCAGCAAATTGAGCGAGCAATCAGTCGCGGCCGATGGCGCGCCCGCCTACTTCCCCGACTTCACCCGTGGCGATTGGAAGACAACCAAGCCGCTCGGTATCGTCTATTAAGATTGCTATATGAATCCTTCTGGGTTAAAATACTGCCAACATGTTATCCAAACGTATCATCCCCTGTCTTGATGTCACCAACGGTCGCGTGGTCAAAGGAACCAACTTTGTCAATTTGCGCGATGCGGGCGACCCTGTCGAATGCGCGATTGCCTATGACCGTCAGCAGGCTGATGAGCTTGTGTTCTTGGACATCACCGCCTCCAGCGATGGGCGTGCCACCATGGTGGATGTCGTTCGCCGTACGGCAGCGCAATGCTTCATGCCCCTGACCGTCGGTGGTGGGGTTCGTGCGGTGCAAGATATGCGTGAGATGCTGCTGGCCGGTGCGGATAAGGTATCCGTCAACACGGCCGCCATTCATCGTCCCGAGCTGATCAGCGAGGGGGCTAACGCCTTCGGCAGCCAATGCGTCGTTGTGGCGATTGATGCCAAGCGTTGGAGCGACACCCAGTGGAAGGTCTCCACCCACGGTGGGCGCAACTTTGTCGATTTGGATGCCATCGAATGGGCTCGCGAAATCGAACGCCTTGGTGCCGGTGAAATCCTGCTCACCAGCATGGATGCCGATGGAGCCAAGACGGGCTATGACCTTGAACTGACTCGACGCGTGAGTGAAGCAGTCAACATTCCCGTCATCGCCAGTGGTGGTGCGGGCAATCTCGACCACATGGTCGATGTCCTCAACTACGGCAAGGCTGATGCGGTTTTAGCCGCCTCCATCTTCCACTTTGGCGAGTACACCGTGGCTCAGGCCAAGGAATACTTCGCCAAGCACGGTCTGCCTGTTCGGCCCATCGTTTTGTAAGACGATTTTAGAACTTGAACAGGGCTTCGATAGCCGATACAATAAGAGAAGTGATGAAAAATACTTCTCTTATTTCTTTGTTGTGCGGTCTGTCCATGACCGCTGGTGTGATGGCTCAAACGGAAACCCCGCTTCCTGCCCCGCAGAAGGAGGGTGGCATGCCCATTTACGAGGCCTTTAACAAGCGTCGCACCATCCGCGACATGGACAAGGTGCGCGAGTTGGAACCTCAAATGCTTGCCAACCTGCTTTGGGCGGCTAATGGCATCAATGATGAAAAGGGGCACCGCACGGTGCCAACAGCTCGTAACTTGCAGGAGTACGAAATCATGGTGCTGATGCCCTCTGGCGTTTACCGCTACGATGCGCACAAGCATTCGCTCATCAAGACATCGGACGAAAATTTGTTGCCTACTGCGCAAGCCTTCGGTTCGACCGAAATCGTCTTTGTTGGCAACACCAAGAAGCAACCCAGCAGCAAGTACCTTGCTGTTGATGCGGGCTACATCTCCCAAAATATCTACCTCTTCTGCGCGGCTAACAACTTGGGTAGCTGCGTCCGTGCGACCTTCCCCGTACAGGAGTTGTCGGCCAAGCTGAACCTTCCTGAAGGGCAAGTAGTCACCTTCGTCCACGACGTGGGCTATAAAGCTCAATAAGAGCAATCTTCAATGAGGAATCGCGGCAAGTAATTGCTGCGTGTAGGTATGGCTGGGCTGGTGGAATACCTGCTCAGCCTCTCCGTATTCTACAATCTGCCCCTTTTGCATGACGGCAATTTTGTCGGACATGTAGCGCACGACCGAGAGGTCGTGCGAGATGAAAATCATGCTCAGCCCCAAATCGCGTTGAAGCTCGCAGAGTAGGTTGAGGATTTGGCTTTGGATGGAGACATCTAAGGCGGAGACGGGCTCATCTGCCAAAATGAGCGCGGGCTTGGGCGCGATGGCGCGCGCGATGGCGATGCGTTGGCGTTGCCCGCCCGAAAACTCGTGCGGGTACTTGTGCATGTGCTCCGCTGGCAGTCCAACGCGCTCCATCAGGGCGACGACGGCATCCTCCCGCTGGTTTTTGGGCAGGGGGGCATCCTTGCGCTGGCTCAGGGCTTCCACCAGTGTGGCAAAGATGGAAAAGCGTGGGTTGAGCGAGGCGTAGGGGTCTTGAAAGACCATTTGAAAATCGAGTCGCCTTGCGCGCAGCTGGCGGGCGGTGAGTTGATTGAGCTCCTCCCCATTTAAAATAATGCGACCGCTGGTCAGCGGCTGCAACTGCATGATGGCGCGGGATAGGGTGGATTTTCCGCAGCCTGATTCGCCGACCAAGCCCAGCGTTTTGCCCTTTTCTAGCTCAAGGGTGACTCCATTGACCGCTCGCAGGATGGACTCACCACCAGCCTTGGTGTGGGGCAGGGGGAAGTGGACGTGAATATCGTGGAGCTCAAGCATCGCCATGGGGCTATTTTAGCATTTGGGTGGGGCTGTGGCAATGTTTATCCTTGCAGGGTAGGGGGCTATGCTGGTAGGATGATTGCATGAATGCCACCTTGCTTGATTTGCGCAACGAACTTTTAGGGACTTACCCTGCTGAACAATGGCCAGCCCTACTGCAACAGGTGGAGCAATGGTCGCAAAGCCGCCCCTTGGAGGGCGTGCGAATTTTGGATAATACCCCGCTCTTCCGCAACACCTGCGCTAAGTTCTTGGCTCTCTTAGCCGCTGGGGCAGACTTGTATGTGCTTGACCGCGCCCTCACCTTCGGTGACCCCGAGGCGGTCAAACTGGCGGTCAAGTATGGGGCAAAATGTCTTTCTCTGGAAGAGCTGCAGCGCATGGAGCAGGCGGGGGAAGCCATGGATATGGTGCTGGACTGCAATGCCGAGGGTGCCAGCTTGACCCCCCGCTATGGTTTTGTCGAGTTGACGCGTTCGGGCGTGGCTCATTTTGTTGACTGCCCCTTGCCCGTCATGGTGGCGGATGCCGGGCAAATCAAGCTTTTGGAGACAGCCTTGGGTACCAGTGATGGTCTGTTCCGCGCGCTGGCTCATTTTGGCCATGCTGATTTTGAGGGTAAATCCCTTGTGGTCGTGGGCTGTGGTAAGGTGGGCTTGGGCGTGATTGTTCGCGCGCAGAGCATGGGGATGAAGGTGACGGCGCTTGATTTGCAGCCTTGTGAGGCCTTGCCTGAAGGTGTTGACTTCCTGCTGATGGATAATCGCGAGGCCGTGCAGTCGGCGATGGAATCCGCTTGGTGCGTGGTGACGGTCACTGGGCATGCCGATGCCTTGTTGGGTCGTGTGGATTTGGCTCGTCTCGTGGCTTCCCCCGCTATTTTAGCCAACTTGGGTGTGGAGGACGAATACAGCTCCTTGGTGCCCGATGCTCGCGTGTTGGCCAACAAACAAACGGTCAATTTTGAGCTAGATGATCCCACGCGCATGCCTTATATTGAAACGACCATGGCGCTGCATAATGCCTGTGCTCTCGATTTGTTAAAGGGTTCCTTGAGTGCAGGCTGCCACCAACCCAATGCCGCGGTGGAGGCTGAGATGCTGCGTGTGGTGGCAGAGAAGGGCTGCATCCCCGCTGAAGAATTGGCGTGGATTTCGTTACTCTTCACGGCCGTGTTAGTAAAGTAAGCCCCTACGATGCGAAGCATCGTGAATGGATTCCAAAGTCAGATTGCGGATGAGCAATGCTGAGAGGAGGAAAGTGAGGGACACTTCCCGAACGGTGCTGCGTAGCAGCATGACAACGAAAGCCCTTTGGTGGGTGCAGGGTGAAACCCTGCTGGAGTTTGAGGCTAAGCCTCAAGCTGTCGGCAGACGCCCGTCGGCGAGACGATAATGCAAAGGATGCGCAGCAGCCTTTGCAGTCGCCCAACTGACCCACACCTGTAGTTTGATCAAGTCCGCGTTGCAAGCCTAGCTCGGTGCCACTCACCCAGTTGGGCGACTCCTATTTCTTCGGGCGTCAGCCCGCTAACTTCTACCGTCGCAAGCGCGTTAGCGCACCACCGATGCTGCGGTTTAAGTGGAACCAAGCTGAACCTGCCGAGAATAGTAACTGGATTTCGTCATTGTGGAAGTCTATAGCTTGACTCTCCCCTCGTCCTTGGGGTAGAATAGCCTCATGTCTAAGCTTCTTATTGCTCTGCGGGCTCTTCTCGGTCTGTGCTGTGCCAGCTTGCTCTTGCTGGCACTCTCCTACCCCGACAGTTTGATGGCGCCCGACCCCAGTAAGGAGTTTTTTACCCAAGGGGGGATTTATCAGTACCGCGAGTTCCTGTGGATCATTCCGTTCTTGGCCTTGGAGCTCGTCTGCGTGATGGGGCCAAGGCGTAATCTCGTCTGGTTTACCTCCATCCTCACCCCCCTTGTTGTGGGTTTACTGGCATGGCCCTTGATTGAGGCTTATCGCCCCGAGCTGCTCTTCCCCACCTTTACTTATGAGGATGGTAAGCTGAGCATGGGCTTGGCCTATATGGGGGCGATTTTGCTGGCGAGTATCTTTTTTCGGCTGCTCCTGCTGCATTACTTCTTCGCGGAATCCAAGGACCCCTATGATGATAACGACATTGGCGTGGTCGAGTTGAATATTGATGAGGCAAAGACCGTGCGCGAGATTGTGTCGGAGAACATGGAGGTGAAGCCCAAGTTTCTCTTTGGTGAGGCGGATCATGGCCTTGTAGCGCGTTTTTATGCGCGGGCACGCACTCTTTTGCAGATGAAACGCCTGCGTCAGGCCTTGCTCTTGGTGCTCCTTGCCTTGGGGGCTGCTTGGTTCTTTATTTCACCCGCCTTCCTGATGAGCCCCGAGAAGGCAGAGGCTCGCGACTGGCAAAAGATGTATGAATGCACCCGAGGAGCCGATGGTAAGTTGCGCGCGACTCATGCAGCGGTTCATGCGGGCTACCGCATTCTCGATGCCTTATCACAAAAGGAGGCGCTGGCGGGCATGACGGTAGCTCAGGCGGAACAGTTCCTGCAATTGGCGGGCGTTGATGAGGAGTACAAACAAATCTTGCGTGATGAAAGCGATTTGGTGATGAATTCTGCGGAGGATATCTTCGCAAGCCGCACGCGCTTTTTAACCATCAGCGATGGTACGCGTCGTGTGGTGCTCTACGTGCGCATGAATGCGGATGGCGATCGCATCAACATTTGCGAAATTCAGGATGATGGCTGGAACGCGGTTACGGATTATCACCGCCGCCGCTTGGGTGCCGATTGGCGTAGTAATGTAATTTCACGATAATTTTAGTTTGATGGCTACTTATCTTCACCAAGGTCGTGTCGCTTTTCATGAGACGGATGCTGCGGGCATCGTCCACTTCGCGCAGTTTTTCCGCTATGCTGAGGAGGCAGAGACCCATGCGCTGGATAGCGTGGGCTTGATTGGCTCCACCAGTACAAAGGGGATGATGATTCCGCGTGTGCATGTCGAGGCAGATTATCACAAGCCCCTGCGCTTTTGGGAGCATTACACCGTGCATGCTCGCATCACCCAATTGGGGCAGAGTTCCATGCACTGGGAGTTTGAGGTGAAGCAGGGGGAACTGCTTTGCGCGAGTGTGCGCAGCATTTCTGCCCGCCTCAATCACATGGGGCAAAAGGCACCGTACACGGAGGAGGAGCGCGAAATATTATCGGGATTGATGTGATGAAGGTGCTTGCCAGATTGCTGTTTTTGTTGTGTTGCTTCCTGCTGCCAGCCAAGGCGGCTCTTCGTCCGGAGCATGTGGCGGTGGTGTACAATGAGGCTTCTGATTTTAGCCGTGAATGCGCCTTGGATTACGCGAAGCTGCGTGGCATACCCAGCAGAAATTTGTTACCCATCTCTGTCGATGTCAAGAAGAAGGATATCACGCAGGCCGAGTTTGATTTGGACGTGCGCGCTCCGCTTCGTGCCTTAAGTGCAAACCGCCAGTTGCAGTTTTCGGGCGACTCTCGCTTTGGCATGTACCCGATTTATGCCATGGCGGTGATGCCCGATTTGCCGTGGCGCATCAAGCCCATCCCCACCAAGAAGGGGGAAAAAGCGCCCCCTTGGCCAAGGACGGTGGCTTCTAGTGTCGATAGTGAGCTGGCGCTTGTGGGCTCGGTGAGCTACCCCCGCGAAGGCTCCCTGCGCAATGATTATTATAATATGGATGAGGGCTTGCCCGATAAGGGCTTCCGCGCGCTTTCCGTCTGTCGCATCGATTCACCCAAGCATGACGTGACGCGTCGCCTGATGACGACTCCGGTGAAGGTGGAGAAATGGGGGGGCTTGCGCGGTGCTACCATGGTGGACTGGGGTGGCCCCCACGCAGCGGGCGATGCAAATTTTCGCGCCTTGGCGCAACATGCGGCCGATAGCGGGCAGCAGCTCTACGTCCACCCCATCAAGCCAACGCTGGAGCCATGTTATCCCATGCCTCAGCCCTGCGCGATGTACTTTGGTTGGTATCATGAACATGCTTGTGGCCCCTTTAGGATGGCGCAGGTGAAGCCCAGTTTCACCTTTGAACCTGGTGCTGTGGCGGTGCATCTGCATTCCTTTAGCGCGGCGGTGCTTCAGGCGAAGCGCGCTTGGGTGGGTCCCCTGCTGATGAAGGGAGCCGCTGTGACGGCTGGCAACACATGGGAGCCCTACTTGCATGGTAGCTTGAACTTCAAAATCTTCCATAATCGTTTGCTCAAGGGTTACTGCGTGGCCGAGGCGGCCTTGATGGCGACTCCCATGCTCTCGTGGCAGGGGGTGGTGATTGGCGACCCTCTCTATCGCCCTTACCCCCGATTGAAAAAATCCCCGATGACGGCCGAGACGGCTGCCAATGTCCTCTTGCTCAAGAAAAAATACGATGAGGCGCTCAATGCCTTTGCCGCCCTTCATAAGGCGGCCACGGATGAGGCGCAGCGGCTCCGTGCTGCCCTTGCTTGTGCTCAGGCGCTGATTTTACTCAAACGAGGGGCCGAAGCCAAGGGCCTATTGGAGGAAATTGAGCAGCATGAGTCTAAATCGCTTTACATCGGGGCGGTCAGGGCCATGAAAAAACATTACTTCCCACCGCCACCACCACCAAAAAAGGGCGATTCGGCAGGAAAATAGCCGTAAAAAGATAAAAAAATGCAAATAATCATAAATTTGGGTTGCCAAGCAGCTGAAAATTGTGTATCATGTCGTCCCCGCTTGAGCTCGTGAGGAGCTTTGCGACAACCCATTCCTAAAAAGAAGGAGACAAAGATGAACATTCTCGACAAAATTAACGATGAGCAGCTCAAGAGCGATGTAACTCCCTTCAACGTTGGTGATACCGTTAAGGTGCACTGCCGCGTTATCGAAGGTGGTAAGGAACGTGTACAGGTATACCAAGGTATCGTCATTTCCCGCCGTGGTGCTGGTGTGAACGAAGCTTTCACGGTCCGTAAGATTTCCTACGGTGAAGGTGTTGAACGCTCCTTCCCAATTCACACCCCCAAGATCGCTAAGATCGAAATCGTTAGCCGTGGTAAAGTTCGCCGCGCTAAGCTTCACTACCTCCGCAGCCGCGTTGGTAAGAGCGCTATGACTGTTAAGACAGTTCGCTAAGCCGAGTTGAACGCAAAAGTTTTAAGGCCCTGTTCTCCACGTGAGGACAGGGCTCTTTCGTCGCTTCGCGCTTCGCGCTTCGCTCCAATTGGGAATTGGGAATGGGGAATTGGGAATTATAAAATTAGCGGGCTACCGCCCGATGGTAGGGGGCAAAGCAAGTGCGGAACTGAATAAAGAAGCACCGATGCAACTAATGCATCGGTGCTTGAATTTTTACTGGCGAATTGGCTTTGCATCTATACCCACGGGGCGCTAGCCCCGCTAAATTTTAATTCCCAATTCCCAATTCCCAATTCCCAATTGGAGCTGAGCGAAGCGAAGCGACTAAGTTCCCCATTGGAGCTGAGCGAAGCGAAGCGACATTAGTTGCTCAGTTCTGCGAGGAAGCCGCTTTCATCCAAGTACACGCTGTCAGGTAGCGTGTAGGGTGTTGCGAGGCTGGGGCTGGTCAGGGTGACGGAATCGCCCGTCTTGTAGGTGGCAAAGCCGGGCAGAAGCAGCCCCTTGGTGCGGGGGCGCGTGCCAAGTTGAATGGTGCCATCATAGAGCTTGTAAATGCTCTTGCCCATACTCATAGAGATGATACAGCCACGAGGTGTGGTGAAGCAGGGGCGCCATTTCATGTTGGGGATGGACATGTCGCGACCATTGCTAAAGTCAAAGAAGGGGATGGGGCGTGGGGGGATGCTCTTAAAGAGCATGCGACGCATGCAGGCACCACCAATGATTTGCGAAATCTTGCCTTCAATAGCCTCGCTAGGGTTGCCCATCAGGTGGACGGGGGTCTTGGTCATGATGGGCCAGAAGACGGCGAGAACCATCTCTTGGGGCTCCTCATGACCAACCGTGGTGAGCAAGTGGTGATTACCTTCCTTGAGGGAATTGACACGCCTTACTTGGCTGGCATTGAGCCAGTGGCGGTGCAGGGTAATCATGTCCTCGGTACCCTTGAACAGCAGCTCAAGCCAAGTGGCAGCCAGTGGGGGAATATCACTGGGGATAGCTCGGCTGGTCAGGGCATGGGCAACTTGCTTAGCTGTCATTTCACCATCGGCACAGTAGACGAGGGTGCGCTCCTTCATCGACTCAAGCGCGCGAAGGAGGGATTCGCGTCCACCACCATCAGTCGTTTCCAAGCAGCTGGCCGAGAGGGCGCGGAAGTGCTGCAAGGCAATATCGGCGGAGAAGTGCTCGGGTGCGATTTTTTCACCAATGGCCGCGCAGAAGTGGTAAGGGGTCTGGCGGGGCATCTTGGTGAAAAAGCGATTGCGGTGGAAGGAGAAGATGCTACCCCAGAGCTTATCCATATAGATGGGGATGATGGGGGCTTTGGTGCGTCGGGCGATGAGCTCCATCCCACGGCGGATGGGCGTCAGGCAGCCTGTGCGGGTCAATTGCCCTTCGGGGAAGATGCAGATGAGTTCCCCCGCTTCAATCCCCTTACCAGCGTTGACAATCGCCTCGCGTGGGTTTTTGCTGGAGATGGGCAGGGAGTTAAAAATTTCCAAAATCCAACCGACAAAGGAGACCCCCATGAACTCCTCGGCCACAATGAACCGAACGGGGCGGGGGGAGACCATGCAGAGGAAGATGGCATCTGCGTAGGTGACGTGGTTGGCAACGAGCAGGGCACCACCGCGCTCGGGCAAGCGGTCGAGGTTGATGACGCGTGGGCGGTAAATGCAGCGCATGAACCAAAGCCCCACCATGCGGATGAACTCCTGCGGGATGAGGCGAAGGGAAGTCACCATGATGAAGACACTCATCAGGAAGAGGACAAAGAACTGCATTTGGGGCGAGGCACCAAACTCATGCAGCACCCACATCAGCGCGACGGCAACCAGACCCATCAAGTTGTCGATGAGGTTACCTGCCGCAATAATATTACCACGGTTGGCGGGGTCGCAATGGTCTTGCAGGAAGGCATTGAGGGGGACGAGGTAGAGGGCACCAAAACCACCAGTTAAGCCCAGCATGAGGTTGCTGCCGAGGGTGTTCGTTTCAAAGCAAACGAGCAGGAAGGTTGAAATCGTGATGCCGATGGCACCGAAGGGGATGAGACCAAGCTCATTCTTACGCATGCAGAGACGGGATGCAATGACACCACCAATGACGACACCACCCGTCATCCAAGCCATGAGGATACCGCACATCTGGCTGAAATCCACATTGGGGTCAAGCTCATTGAGCTGCTTGGCAATCTGAATAATGATGAGGAAGAGAGAGCCAGCGAGACACCAGAAATAGGAAATACCCAACTCGCTGAGGCGGAGGAGACGATCCTTCCAGAGGTATTTAACTTGCCCAAAGTGCTCGTAGAAGAGCGAGTAGCTAAACTTGCGCGTTTGGAGAGACTTGTAGCGGGGCAGGAAGAAAGAGAGAGCCGCAACGCAGATGGAGAGGGAGAGGAAGACAATGGTGGGGACACGGACGGCATACCAGCCAGCCATCTCTTCGGCATCGGGGAGCTTGGAATAGGACTCAAGGAGGTACCCAAACCAGAAGAAGACCCCAATCTGGGCAGCGAGGAGAACGAAAACGAGACTCATCTCGATGATACCAGAGCCGAAGCCGATATACTTCGAGCCTAGGAGGTCCTTGACGATACCCTTTTTGGCAGGGCTTAGGATGGTTGCTTGGACAGCGAAGATAGAGAACCACATGATGGCGGCCGTCATATCGCGCTGGAAGAAGCAGAAGAGCATACTGGCGATAATGACGCATTGGACAATACTCATCACTTGAATGATGCGCGTCTTGCAGAAGCAATCGGAGAGCCAGCCGACGAAGGGGGAGAAGAGGATATAGGGGAGAACGAAGATGGCACCGAGGGTGTATTCGAGGGTACTACCAGCGGTACCCCAGAGCCAGACACCGAGGGGGATGAGGAGGAACTGAACGGCCTTTTCGTTGAAGGCGTTTTGGGCTTGTACGGCGACAAGCATCCAGAAGCCGCGCCATTCGCTGGCCGTGGGTTCCTTGTATTGGAGGTCTTCGTCGTTCATGGTGGTGATATCTATTATGGCACAGAGTGGGGAGAGTGCAAGCGAAAAAGGCGGGGAGCTGCGCTAAAAAGCCACTAAGAAGCAGCAAAAAGAAAACGAAGGGTGTCCAGAGTCTGATTGCGGACGAGCAATGCTGAGACGACGAGAGTGAGGGACACCTCCCGAACGGCGCTGCGTAGCAGCGTGAGGAGGAAGGAAGGTCCTTTGGTGGAGGGGTGAATCCCTGCGAAGCAGGGAGAGGACAAATTGCATGCCAATTTGAGAAGCTGAAAGCACAAGACGCTTCTTGTGCGGTGCTGCGTAGCAGCATGAAGCTGAGAGCCTCCCCTTAGTTGCAGCAGAAACCAGCAAAGGCAAATCCACAAACGCCCGCGAGGCAAACCAAGCATCGTGCCATCCGCCAAGTTTCTGCTGCTTCTCATCTCCTTCGGGCTGAAAGCCCGCACTTCCTTCCGCTAATCCCCACGAAGTGTCGTGGGGGCTCCAGTCTCATAATTGCTCAGCCTCAATTATGTCTACCGTTGCAAACGCGTTAGCGTGAAAAGCGGTTTAACGCTATTGAGTTTGCCATGCTTTATCCGCGTATGGTGGCGTTTGTTTTTGCGCTTTGCGTTTGCGACGGTAGATAAGTGCGCGCTTTCAGCGCGAGGAAGGGGGGAGTCGCCCAAAACTGCCGACGGCTGTAAGGCAGTTTGGACAGGAGCGAAGCGACGTGCCCCGTAGGGGTGAGGCGCCGAGAGGCGGTGCCGAATCAACTTGGCGGGTGGCGTGGTGCTAGGCTTGCTACGCGGACTTGTGCATGGCTTCTGGTGAGGGTCGGTTGGGCGACTGCCTCCGGCAGCTCTGCCGAGGGCGTCTCCGACGGCAGGGGGCTTTGCCCCCCATGTCCCCCACAAGGGCTTTGCCCTTGACCCAGCAGGATTTGCCATCCTGCACTAGGCTCTGGCTTCGCCCTTTGCTGCTACACTGCCACGCTGCCACGCTGCATTTTTAAACGCAAAAACCGCGGCACCCTCTCAGGCACCGCGGTTTGAAATCTTAAGCGTTGTTCGCTGCTCAGCTGCCGTAAATAATCACACCAGCCAGCACGACAACGGCTATGCCAATCCAAAGGAAGACCAAGCCCTTGCTCTCTTCCGCTTGTACTCCACCACCTTGCAAGTGGCTGTACTTGGATCCAGCCTTGCCCTTCTTCATGAAGCCATCGTAGTTCTTTTGCAAGAGGGTTGTTTCAACTTGGCGCATCATGTCAAGCAAGACACCAACGAGAATCAGCAATGATGTACCACCAAAGAATTGTGTGACCATGTAGTTGAGTCCACCAAAGACGGTGAGCAATCCGGGCAGGAAGTAAATTAAGGTCAGGAACAGTGCACCAGCGGTGGTCAAGCGTCCCATGGTTTGGTCAAGGTAGGTTGCTGTTGGGGGACCTGGGCGGATGCCGGGGATGTAGCCACCAGAACGCTTGATGTCTTCCGACATTTGGTGTGGTTGGAACATGGTTGCTACCCAGAAGTAGCTGAAGAAGAAAATCATTGTTGCCGAAATCAGGTAGTACCAGATGTCGTATTGGGACAGGGCGCTATCGACAAAGGTGCGGAAGCCGTTGTTCCCCGCAAACATTTGGTTGACCAGCAGGTGTGGCAAAGCCAAAATAGCGGTTGCAAAGATGACGGGCATAACACCCGAGTAGTTCAACTTAAGGGGCAGGTATTGTGTGCCACCTTGGGTCATTTTGTTGTGACCCACGACGCGCTTGGCGTATTGCACGGGGATGCGGCGTGTTGTTTGGGTCAAAATCACGACGAAGGCAATGACCAAAATCATGAAGAGGATGAGCGATACCATTCCCAAGGCACCCAGTGGGTTCAGCGCACCGTCTTTGATGACGAAGCTTTCCCATGCCAAGGTGAAGGCACCAGGCAATGCGTGGATGATGTTGACGGAGATAATCAGCGACAGGCCGTTGCCGATACCCTTATCGGTGATTTGGTCACCAATCCACATGAGGAACATGGTTCCTGTCACGATGATGAAGATGGTAGAAAGCGTGAAGACGATACCAGGGTTCATGACGAGTGAACCGGGGATGTCGAGTCCAAGCATGCTTGGGTTTTCCAAGCTCTTGGTGAGGAAGTAGCCTTGTACAATCGCGATGATAATGGCGATGATGCGGGTGTATTTGGTCATCTTTTGACGACCGCCTTCTTCACGCATCATTTTTGCCCATGATGGTACGACGGCTCCGAGGAGCTGGGTCATGATTGATGCGGAGATGTAGGGCATGATACCCAGTGCAAAGATGGCGCATTGTTGCAAGGCACCACCCGAGAAGATGGTGAGTACAGCGCCCAAGCCACCTAAGGGGTCGTTGGTGCCACCTTGGCTGCTTTTGGCGACGTAGTCCGACAGGGTCTGGACGTCTACGCCTGGAAGTGGAATATGAACACCCATGCGCACGATGACAATCATGGCGAGAGTGAAGAGGATGCGGCTCCGGAGTTCCGGTACCTTCATGGTGTTTGCGAATGCGGAGATCATAGGTCCTTATTTCGTGCTGTTGTTTGAAAATAGTAGTTGCAGCGTTTGTCGATGCTTAGGCCTTCTCGGCATGCTAAGCTTGCCCCAAAGGGCGGGTGATTGGATGATGTTTTTATTGATGCTTAATAACTTCAATAAAGCTCTTATCCTCTCGCACAGAGACCGAGCAGCGCTGCGCTGCTCGGTTCTGTGAATAAGGTTTGCTCGTTTGAGCGGCTAGATTTAGCCTTGGTTAAGTACGGTGAGTGTACCACCAGCAGCTTCAATCTTAGCAGCAACAGACTTGCTTGCAAAGTCAACAGTTACGTTGAGTGCCTTGGAAAGGTTGCCATTGCCAAGGAGTTTGACTGCGTCGCAGTCGCCCTTTACAAGACCAGCAGCGCGAAGTTCGTTTTCGGTCACAACGGCGTCAGCTGCGAAGAAGGCTTCGAGTTGTTCGATGTTTACGATTGCGATGGTGTCGCGGAAGCGGGTGTTGTTGAAGCCCTTCTTAGGAAGACGGCGATGCAGAGGCATCTGACCACCTTCGAAACCAGGGCGGATGGAACCACCAGAGCGGGCCTTTTGACCCTTGTTGCCCTTGCCGCAGGTTTTGCCAAGACCGGAGGATTCTCCGTTACCGAGGCGCTTCTTGCGATGCTTTGCACCAGCGTTTGGTGCGAGATTGTCGAGTGTCAACATGATGTTATAATCTTTCTGTTGAGGTTAACTTAGATGGAGGATTCCTTCTTCTTCTTGCCACGTGCGGAAAGAACTTGGTCAGCTGTGCGCATAGAGAGCATGGCCTTCATTGTTGCTTTGACGACGTTAGCGTGGTTAGCGGAACCGAGGGACTTAGCGATGACGTTGTTGACGCCAGCGGCTTCCAAGACGGCACGCACGGTGTTACCAGCGATAAGGCCGGTACCAGCTGCTGCAGGCTTGAGGATGATCTTACCACCGCCGAATTCGCTGTAGATTTCGTGAGGAATGGTTTCGTTGACAACAACGACCTTCTTCATGGAACGCTTTGCAGATTCTGTAGCCTTGCGGATGGAGTCTGCAACTTCGTTTGCCTTACCGAAACCGTAACCTACCTTACCCTTCTGGTCGCCTACTACTACGAGGGCGGAGAAGGAGAAGCGGCGACCACCTTTAACTACTTTGGCGCATCGGTTGATAAAAACAACCTTCTCCATGAGTTGTGGACCCTCTTCAACAGGGGCTTCGTTACGACGGTTGTCGCGGCGTGGGCCACGGCCACCACGGTTGTTTGCACCTGGACCGCCTGGGCGGTTGTTGCCACGTGGTCCACGGCCTTGTGGGCGTTGACCTGGGGCAGGTGTGGTAGCTGCTGCGGCAGGGGCCGCTGTCTTCGTTTCTTCTGTATTCATTCTTTAAGATCTTTCCAGTTTAGAATTTGAGACCAGCTTCACGGGCGGCGTCAGCGAGTGCTTTAACCTTTCCATGGTAGAGGAAACCACCACGGTCGAAGACTACTTCTGTGATGCCTGCTGCAAGGGACTTTTCAGCAACGAGGATACCGACCTTAGTGGCGGATTCAACGTTAGCTTGCTTCATGTCAACTTGCTTGGTGCATGCGGAGCAGAGAGTTGTGCCATTGACGTCATCAATGACCTGGGCGTAGACGTGCTGGTTAGAGAAGTTCACGGCGAGGCGTGGACGTGCTGCTGTACCAGAAATCTTTTTACGGATGCGGGTGCGTACGCGATTGCGAACGGCTTTGCGATTGATAGTGCTCATATTCGTGTCAATTTAATTGATTGTTTCTGATTACTTACCAACGCTCTTGCCTTCCTTACGGCGTACGTGTTCACCAACGTAGCGAACACCTTTGCCCTTGTAAGGCTCTGGTGGGTAGTAGCCACGCACTTCGGCGGCAAATTGACCGACGACTTGCTTGTCAATACCTTCAACCTTCACCTTCGTGTTGTCGGTTACAGTAACTGTAAGACCGGCTGGGATGGGGTGGAGGATGGGGTGAGATTTGCCCAATGCAAGGTCAATAACAGTTCCTTTAACAGCGGCCTTGAAACCAACGCCGATGATTTCGAGCTCCTTGACGAAGCCCTTGGATACGCCTTCAATCATGTTGGCGAGGAGGGAACGGTTTGTGCCGTGGAGGGCGCGGAGGCGGCGGCTTTCGTCGGCGCGAGCAACAGTCAATTCTGTGCCTTCAACTGTGGCGCTGATGCCTACTGGCATCGTCCAAGTCAATTCGCCTTTGCTGCCTTTGACGGTTACGGTTTCACCAGCAACGCTGATGGTAACGTCAGATGGGACGGTGATAGTTTTTTTACCAACTCGAGACATTTTCTTAGATATCTATGGGGTTAAAAATTACCAAACGAGTGCCACGAGTTCACCACCGATTTGTTGCTTGCGTGCCTTGGCACCAGTCATCAAACCAGCAGATGTGGAGACGATAGAAATACCGAGACCGTTGAGAACGGTTGGGATTTCGCTAGAGTGAACATATTGGCGGCGTCCTGGCTTGGAGCAGCGCTTGATGTTCGTGATGATGGACTTTCCTTCAGCTGTGAACTTAGACTTCACAGTGATGACTTTGTCCTTACCTTCACCAGATACTTCATAACCCCAGATGTAGCCTTCTTCTTGCAAGATGCGGGCGATTTCTACCTTGATCTTGGAGCAGGGGGCGCTGAAGCTTTCGTTACGGGCGATACCGGCGTTCTTGACGCGGGTAAGGAAGTCAGAGATTGGATCACTTAATACAGCCATGGTAATAATAGGTTAGGCGTTTTCTTCTTGTTTCTTAGCAGGCTTGCGGAATGGGATACCCAATTCGGCAAGAAGGTCGCGACCTTGATCGTCTGTGTTAGCAGTTGTAACAAAGATGATGTCGAAACCAATTTGGCGCTTGATCTGGTCAATTTCAATTTCAGGGAAAATGGATTGATCAGAAATACCGATGGCGTAGTTACCGCGGCCGTCAAAGGACTTGGTGGGAAGACCACGGAAGTCACGAATGTTGGGGGCAGTAATGTTGATGAAGCGGTCGAGGAACTCCCACATGCGTGTGGAGCGCAGCGTTACGCGTGCACCGAGGATTTCACCCTCACGCAGTTTGAAGTTAGCGACGCTCTTGCGGGCGTATGTTGCTGCTGGCTTTTGACCAGTGATTTTTGCGATTTCTGCAACGGCGTCTTCAACAGCTTGCTTGCGGTCTGGGTGCTTGCCCATGCAAGTAGTAACCACAATCTTTTCAAGTTGTGGCACCATGTGCTTGTTGGTGTAGCCATGCTTCGCTTGGAGGGCAGGTACTACCTTCTCCTTGTAGTATGTAAGCATATTTGGTGTGCTCATAATATAATAGCGGGTCAGCTCTTAGTTGTTATTAATTAGTTAGTGTGTTGGCTTAAGCGCGGAGTTTGTTGCCTTGCGGCAATTAGCTCACTTTCTTCACATTGGAAATGTGGATTGGGGCGTTCAATTCCTTAATGCCGCCTTCTGGGTCGGATTCGGATGGCTTAGTAGCCTTCTTGATCTTGCCAGTACCTTCAACCGTTACAGTTTGCTTGGTAGCATTGAGGGTCAGAACGACGCCGCGCTTGCCCTTGCTCTTGCCAGTGATTACTTCCACAGTATCACCTTTTTTCACGTGGGTCTTCATCGTGTTGCGTTGTTTTTATTGTTTGTCCACATCGCCACTTTGACGATGCGGGTTCAGAATTATACATTTTTTTTCCTAATCGTCAAGCAGAATATAGGATTTTTTTAGGATGTTTTTTAGGATGAATGCTGCTCAGTGCTAACACGTACACAGGGTAATGACCGTTTTTTAGGATGAATGCTGCTCAGTGCTAACACGTACACAGGGTAATGACCGTTTTTTAGGATGAATGCTGCACAGTGCTAACACGTACACAGGGTAATGACCGTTTTTTAGGATGAATGCTGCACAGCACTTAGCTTGCATGTTGACTTGCGCCTTCAATCTGCTATGCTGGTCTATACTGATATGACCCAGCAACAAGCCATCAAAATTTTTGAAGAAAGCCAAGTGCGCACCCTCTGGGATAGTGAACAAGAAGAATGGTATTTTTCCATTGTCGATGTCGTTCATGTGTTGACTGAAAGCGTGGATGCTAGAAAATACTGGAATAAGCTTAAGGGCACCTTGCAAAATTAGCACTGAATCAACGCAAAAATAGAGCATATCGCCAATCGTGCGATTTTTGTCGCAAATCAGTGCAAATTCGCAGCTTTCACGGCACAAATATTTAATATTTGTGCCCCTCAAGCCACAAATTTACACTCGATTTTCTTCCAAAACTCATCACGCCTAATTTTGCAAGGTACCCTTAAAAAGAAAATCTACGCGATAACATGACCAACGTCGAACTCGCCTTAACCATGCTAGCGGAGGCATCGACAACCGCCATCTCCAAGAAACGAGAACCCAAGGGATTTGCCGCCAACAAGCAAATCGCTGTAGAGGGCGGAAATGTCGCAAGGGTCGCACGTCTGCAATTAGAAGAAAGCACAGGCGAATCTGCCGTCAGCCCCCTTAACGCCAAACAGCTGCAAGGCGACATCAACGAGCTGGGGCTTGAAGATTGAGGTCGTCCGCAATCTGACAGACCCACCAAAGGACGCAATCGTAACGGTGTTTTGCCGTTCTTGTCACGCTAGGGGCTTGACATGGGAATCATGTTCTTGTTAAAGTGAATGGGTATGCAGCCGCAATCCTTCACCCATCTTTTATCATCGACACTGGCATTACTGCTCGTGTTGCTGCTTTCGGTGGTGAAACTTTGCCCCTGTACGGAAAATACTTGTGTGCCTGATGCTTCCTGTGCGCCTCTTAGCACCAGCTATTGTGCTTGCTCCCACCACGCTGGTACGGATGAGCCTGCGCCTGATGAGCACGAGCATTCTTGCTCTCACGAGACGATGCCTCTGGTGTCTGTCATTCCTTTGTTGAAATTGCCCCTTGCGGTGGTGGATGATGTATTTGTGGCGATTAGTATCAAGATGATGATTCTTAATCATGATGCTCTTGCTATCATCAGTGAGTCGCTCGACCCACCCCCCTTGCTTCGCAGCCCCTTTGTCGCTGCATTGAAGCCCCTGCTGATTTGATAGCAGAGCTTGCGCGCCCGATTGGGTCGCGCCATCTTTGATTTGTACGTGCCGCTTCTTGTCGGTGCGCCATTGCTATTAACCTTTTTATTCATTTGAACATGAACTATTTTTATTCTATCCCTTTAAGTGCCGTGCTGATTCTTAGCTCTTGCAGCAGCTATGATAAGCAGGCTATAAACCTTGATACCAACACGACCGAATGGGCTCAATTGACCCAAAAACTGTGCCCCGCCCATCAAAAGCGGAGTAAGGCCGATTTGCAAGGCATTGCTCTTGTGCTTAACCCTGAGTTGCGCCAAGCGCGGCTTCTACATCAAAAATCAAAAGACGTCGCCCTGCAAACGGGCTATTGGGATGACCCCAATCTCTCCCTTGACCTCGTGCGCCTCTTGAAGGAGAATATCACCAATGGCGGGGTTGGCATGGGCTTCACCCTGCCCGTGACGGGGCTTCCTCAACTCGCCGCTCAAGTGGCCGAGCAGTACGAGGAGGCCGATTATTGGAAGCTCGCTGCGCAAGAGCGCGACTTGCTGACCCAGTTGGAGGTGCAGCGCACGCTCATCCTCATCAACCACGCTAAATTGGATTTGCAGCGTCAGCACATCCGCACGCTGGAGCAGGAGGATGCCCGTTTAGAAGGTCTTTACCGTTTGGGCGAAATTGATTTTGCGGAGCTTCAAATTAGCAAGCAGCGCATCTTTGATACCAGTGAAGAGGGACGCTTGCTCGACAACGAGCACCTCAATTTGCACCTTGAGTTGACGGAGTTGTTGGGTATCCATCCCGCTGCTCGTGAGATGGAGTTGCGAGAGAAGCTCTCCGCCAGCATCCCCGCTGCCGTGGCTGGGGTCAGTGGCGCGAGTTTGCTTGATAGCCCCAGCCTTTTGGCGACGCGGGCTAATTACGATGCGAGTGAGTTGGAGTTGAAGACCCAAATCCGCAAGCAGTACCCCGAGTTGGGGCTCTCCCCCGGTGTGGAGCGCGAGGATGGCAATTACAAGGTGGGCATTGGCTTTTCCTTCAGCGTGCCCGCGTGGAATCGTAACCGAGCAGGCGTGGCCGAGGCCAAGGCGCAGCGCGCCATCATTGGCGACCAATTCGTCAATGAATACCGCCGCCTCATCACCCAAGCCGCCAGCTTGAGCGACCAGCAGCAACTCCACCTGCGCCATTGTCGCAGTGAATTGCAGCGCGCCCAAGAACTGCGTCACAATTTGGAGATGAAGCAAAAGCTCTATGATTTGGGTGAAATTAAGTGGAGTGAGCTCACCGAAGCAAAACATGAACTCTACCAACGCGAAATGGCTTACCTTGATTGTCTTAAGGAGCTCTATCGCACCCAAATTCAACTCCATGCCCTGAACCCCCACAACAAGATTTAATCATGAAAGCATCCTTCCTTTACCCCCTGTCATCCATCATCGCCAGCCTTTTACCCTTAGGCATGGCACAGCAACAGCACCACGAGCACCAGCATGAACATGGCGAGGCTTGCACCAGTGAGCACGAGCATCAGCATGAACATGGCGAGGCTTGCACCAGTGAGCACGACCACGACCACGACCACGACCACGCCGCCCCCATCATCATCAAGCTGGATGCGAAGGCACGTTCCGTCATCGCCTTGCGCACCGAGCCTGTCCCTGCTGCGGGCGACATCATCAGCAGTAGCCTGTATGGCTACTTGAGTTTGCCCCCCTATGCCCTCAGCGATTATACCATGCCCGTGGCTGGTCGTATTGAATTGATGGTCAAATCTGCCCAAGTGGTCGAGGCGGGGCAGCCGCTCTTTACCATCGAGTCCCCCGAACTCGCTAGCAGCATCATGGCGCAAAAGCAGATTGAAGCATCGTTAACCCGCTGCATCAGCGATATCGCCACCATGAGTGGACGCATTGCTAAGCTGAGAGAGGCTGGTACCCGCAAGGTTGAGTTGGAGGAACAACTCGCCTTCAAAGAGTCCGAGCAACGCGAGCTGGAAAGTCAGTTAGCGAACAGCAAGCGCGGGCTCGCCCTGATGAGCATGGGCGCGGAGATTGAAGAGCAGGAGCAGCGATACTTCCTACTCGTCCGTGCCAAGCAAGCAGGTAAGGTTCGCACCGTTGGTGTCTCCCAAGGCAGCTGGGGAGAGCGCGGCACTAGCATCGTTAGCATGAGTCAAGAGTCCGCCATGGAAATCATGGCGCAGCTCTACGCCAGCGATCAGCCCAAGTTTAGCCACGCACGCGCCATCGTGCCCGTTGGGCAGCAGAACATCATGGTCGAGGGCAGCTTGCGCATCGCTGAACAAATTGACCCCATCAAGCAGACGCGTGCCGTCTACTTCAAACCCACGCATTTGCCCGAAGGCGTGCAGATGGGGCAACTCTGCCGCATCGACCTCTTCTTACCCAAGCTTGATGGAGAGCAAGGCATGTCCATCCCCGACTCGGCCATCGTCAAGGTGGGGCTAGATGACATGGTCTTCATCGACCATGGAGAGGGTATCTTTGAAGCGAAAAAGGTGCATGCGGGGCAAAGCCGCCAAGGCATGACCCCTGTCACAGGGCTTCAAGCGGGGCAACAACTGGTGGTTAAAGGTGCTTATGAATTCAAGTTCGTCATGCCGAGCGAGGGGGATAAGAAGGTCACAGGTCACTTCCACGCAGATGGCAAATTCCACGAAGGAGAGGACCATTAATCATGATGACTCATCTTTTATCATTTTGCTTGCGCCATCGAGCCTCTGTCCTGCTGTTGGGCTTGATTTTGACGATGCTAAGCGGCTGGGTTATCAGCCGATTGCCCGTCGATGTGTTCCCCGAGTTGTATGTCCCCCGCGTCACAGTGCAGACCGAGGCGAGTGGGCTGACGGCCGAGGAGGTGGAGCAGTACATCTCCATCCCCATCGAATCCGCAATGAGCGGTGCCACGGGCGTGAAGGAGGTGCGCTCATCTTCAGGCAGTGGTCTATCCTTTGTCTGGGTTGACTTTGACTGGGATACGGATATCTACCGCGCGCGTCAAATTGTCTCGGAGCGATTGAGCTCGGTGCGTGCCAAGTTGCCAGAAAATGTTGAGGTGGAGTTAGCTCCCATCGTTTCGGTGACGGGAGAAATCATGCTCATCGCCCTGACATCGGATGAGCGGACTAGCCCCTTGGACTTGCGACGCATGGCTGAATTTCAGCTGCGCAACCGCCTGATGTCCATCTCTGGCGTGGGGCAGGTGACCGTATTGGGTGGGCGCATGCCCGAGTACCAAGTGCTCTACAACCCTGAAAAAATGCGCCAAGCTGGCATTACCTTGAGCGATTTGAAGGAGACCGTTCAGCAATCTCAAAGCACGATGGCCGCTGGCTATCTGGAGGATGTCGCTGGGCAGGAAATCCCCTTGCAACAACAGTCCCGCGCCTTCTCGCCCGAAGAGATGAAGCGTGCCATCGTCCCCGCCCACCCCAGTGGCGTTTTGCGCTTGGAGGATGTCGCGGACTTGAGCATCGCGGGTGCACCCCGCCGTGGTAACGCCGGTTACATGGGGCAGGAGGCCGTCATCCTCTCCGTCCAAAAAGTACCAGGTGCCAATACCATGCAGCTGACCGAGGCCGTGGATCAAATGGTCAGCGAGTTTGCCGCCAGTCAATTGCCCGAAGGGGTGTCCTTAAACTCCAATGCCTACCGCCAGTCCGACTTCATCAGCCTGTCCTTGGAAAATGGTAAAGAGACCTTGCTCATTGCAGCGGGGGTGGTGATGCTGGTCATTCTGCTCACCCTGCTCAACTTGCGCACGGCTTTGATTACCTTGCTCTCCATGCCGCTCTCGGTGATGTTAGGTATGGCCTGTTTCCCCATGTTTGGCTTGGCCATCAACATTATGACGCTGGGTGGTTTAGCCGTGGCAGTCGGTGATGTGGTGGATAATACCATCATCTTTGTCGAGGTATCGTGGCGCGCGCTTAAACGCAATGCCGCGCTGCCCGAGGCCGAGCAGAAGAGCCGCTACGAAGTCATCATGGCGGCAAAGGGCGAGATTGTGGGCTCTATGGGCTTTTCATCGCTCATCATTTTGTTGGTCTTTGCACCTCTCCTCTTCCTTGGCGGTATGGAGGGCCAGTTCTATCGCCCGCTGGGCATCTCCTACATGCTCGCCTTGGTCGCGTCCCTCTTGGTGGCCTTGACCATGGTGCCAGTGCTTTGCCTGCTGCTGTTTAAGCAGCGGAAGGGCGATGGGGCAGCCAGCGTTGATTCGAGTTCAGCTCGTTTCATCAAGCGTGTCTATGCTCCTGTCTTGGCGGCTTGCCTGCGCTTTCCCAAACTTGTCGTGGCACTGCTCTTCAGCTTGACGGCTGCGACATTGTGGCTGGCAAGCAGCTTTGGTGCTAGCTTCCTGCCACCCTTTAATGAAGACTGCTACACCGTTTTTGTCAATGCGGTGCCTGGAACATCCTTGGATGAGACAGAGCGCGTGTCGCGCCAAGTCATGGGTGAAATACAGAAGATAGATGGCGTCAAAAGCGTCGCGCAGCGCACTGGCCGTGCCGAAAATGATGAGCACGCGGAACCCGTTAGCGCGTCCGAGTTGGTTGTGCGCGTTGATTTGGCACGCGACCAAAAACGGATTCGTGAAGAGATTCGCGAGATTCTACACCGCATGACAGGCATGAGCGGCATGATTGGTTACCCCTTGGCGCACCGCATCAGCAGTGCTTTATCGGGATCAAACTCAGAGATTGCCATCAACATCTACGGCTCGGACTTAGCCCAATTGCGCGAGGCCGCCAAGAAGGCAGAAGCCATCCTATCCGAGATGCCAGAAGTGGCCGATGCCCGCGCCAATCGCGAAGTCATGGTGGAAACCCTGCGCATCGTTTATAATCGGGAGGTGCTTGCCGCCTATGGGCTGAGCATTGCCGATGCGGCCGAGCAGGTCTCCACCGCCTTTAATGGTTTAAAGATGGGCGAGGTCATCAAGAACCTCGACCGCTGGGACATCGTGCTGCGTCTCGACCCCGCCATGCGCCAATCGCTGGATGATGTGCGACAATTGCAGCTCGTTGCCGCTGGGGGTAAAATCGTACGATTGCAGGATGTTGCCGACGTCTTCCGAGAGGATGTCACCAACCTAGTTCTGCGCGACCGCACCATGCGCAAGGCAATGATATCCTGCAACCCATCTGCTGAATCAAACTTAGGGGATTTGGCGGCAGCTTGCCGCGAGAAACTAGACCCCGCGATGCAGGCGATGGGCTGCTCGGTAGACTATGCTGGCACCATCAAAAGTCGCGAGGAAGCCCAAACGCGTTTGGGTCTGCTGGGGGCATTGGTCTTAGTCTTGATTGTGCTGCTGCTGACGGGCTCCTTAGGCAGTTTGTCGCGCGCCTTGTTGACCTTGATTAATATCCCACTCTGCCTCGTGGGGGGGATTCTGGCCGTCTTCTTGGCCTCGGGGGATACAATTCAATCCCTGATGGATGGACATTACGTCGCCCCCATTTTATCGGTTAGCTCCATGGTGGGCTTTGTCACGGTCATTGGCTTTGCCATTCGCTCAGCGCTTATCATGCTCAACCGTTACCGCTGTTTGGAGGAAGAGGGGATGAGTACAGAAGAGGCGATACGCGAAGGCTCCTTAGAGCGCGTTATTCCCATCATCATGACATCACTGACGACCATTTTAGGGCTCTTGCCGCTGATTTGGGCGAAGGATGACCCCGGTGGGGAGCTGCTTGCCCCGCTGGCCATCGTACAATTTGGTGGATTGCTGAGTGCGACCTTGCTCAACCTGCTAGTCATCCCCGCGAGTTGCAAAATTTTCGCGCGCTGGATGCGTTAAATGATTCGGCATAGATGCCGAAGCGTCGCGTCTTCTATAGACAAACGCAAGGGCAAATGTTTGGGGAATGGCTTGTTGAGCCATTCCCCAAACATTTGATAGGTGCGCGAAGCGCATGCAGACGAGCAAGCGTGCAACCCCAGCTGATGCTACGGTATCAATCGCCTCGTATGACGTGACACCTCTGATATCGTAATTTGGTGTGTTTTTAGAATGCCTTGTTAATCAGTCGCTTATAACTATTAATTCGGTGCCATGCAGCAGAATGTGTTATTAATCAATGGCTTAAGTGTAAAAATTCGCCCTTGCGCGTATTTTTATACTTAAATATTTGACAGTTAGCTTTATCTGCTGCATGGCACCGAATTATTGATGATGTTGGCATAAAAAATCACGGCTGTTCGATAGCGAACAGCCGTGAATGATTGTTGAGTTTTACCTAGATTTAGCCTAAGCGCTTTTCCAGTTGCTCCATGATTTCGATGGCGCAAGCTGGGATGTTGGAACCTGGTCCGAAGATGGCGCATGCACCGTGTTCGCGCAGGTAGTCGTAGTCCTGTGCAGGAATAACGCCACCAGCGAAGACCATGATGTCGGGGCGACCAAGTTTGGTGAGTTCTTCAACCAGCTGTGGCAAGAGGGTCTTGTGACCAGCGGCAAGGGAGCTCATACCAACCATGTGTACGTCGTTTTCGACTGCCATCTTGGCGGTTTCTTCTGGGGTTTGGAAGAGTGGACCTACGTCCACGTCAAAGCCCAAGTCAGCGTAGGCGGAGGATACGACCTTGGCACCACGGTCGTGACCGTCTTGACCCATCTTGGCAACCAAGATACGTGGGCGACGACCTTCCTTTTCAGCAAAGGCGTCGGTCAAGCCGCGTGCCTTGGTGATGAGTGGTGCATCGCCGTAAGCAGCACCGTATACACCTGTGATGAGCTTGATTGGTGCCTTGTGGCGACCGAAGGAGGCTTCACATGCGTCGGAGATTTCACCGAGGGATGCGCGCTTGCGTGCGCAGTCAATGGCGGCTGCCAACAAGTTGCCCTTACCGGTGCGGGCGATTTCTGCAAGTTCTGCAAGGGCAGCTTGGCAGGCGTCGTTGTCGCGTTCGGTACGCAGTTTGTTGAGGCGTTCGATTTGGCTGATGCGTACAGCGGAGTTGTCAATGTCGAGAATGTCGAGCTTGGCTTCTTGTTCCAAACGTTGGGTGTTAACACCGACGATGGGTTCGTTGCCAGAGTCGATGGCGGCTTGACGACGAGCGGCAGCTTCTTCGATTCGGCGCTTTGGAAGTCCGGATTCGATAGCCTTGGCCATACCACCCAGTTCTTGAACTTCCATGATGTGCTTCCAACCCAGTTCGATGAGGTCCTTGGTGAGTTGCTCAACATAGTAGGAACCGCCCCATGGGTCGATGACCTTACAGATGTTGGTTTCATCTTGCAAGTAGAGCTGCGTGTTACGAGCGATACGTGCGGAGAAGTCTGTTGGCAGAGCAATAGCTTCGTCAAGGGCGTTGGTGTGCAGGGATTGCGTGTGACCGAGGGAGGCTGCAAGAGCTTCCATGCAGGTACGACCAACGTTGTTGAATGGGTCTTGCTCGGTCAGGGACCAACCAGATGTCTGAGAGTGGGTACGAAGAGCGAGGGACTTGGGATTCTTGGGGTTGAAGGTTTGAATAATCTTGGCCCAGAGAACGCGTGCAGCACGCATCTTGGCGATTTCCATGAAGTAGTTCTTACCTTGTGCCCAGAAGAAGGACAGACGTGGTGCGAAGGCATCAATGTCGATACCAGCAGCGATACCAGCCTTGACGTATTCCCAACCATCGGCCAGTGTGTAAGCCATTTCCAAGTCAGCGGTAGCACCTGCTTCTTGCATGTGGTAGCCGGAGATGGAGATGGAGTTGAACTTAGGCATGTTTTGGGAGGTGTACTCAAAGATGTCAGCAATGATTTTCATTGATGGCTCTGGTGGGTAAATGTAGGTGTTACGCACCATGTATTCCTTGAGAATGTCGTTCTGAATGGTACCAGCGAGGAGTTCTTGGGCGACACCTTGTTCTTCTGCAGCAACGATGTAGAAGGCGAGGACGGGAAGAACGCCACCGTTCATGGTCATGGATACAGACATCTTATCGAGTGGAATGCCCGAGAAGAGGACTTCCATGTCGAGGATGGAGTCAACAGCTACACCAGCCTTACCGACGTCACCTACAACACGTGGGTGATCGGAGTCATAACCACGGTGAGTGGCCAAGTCAAAGGCGATGGAGAGACCCTTTTGACCTGCAGCAAGGTTGCGGCGGTAGAAGGCGTTGGACTCTTCAGCGGTGGAGAAACCAGCGTACTGACGAACGGTCCATGGACGAGAGACGTACATGGTGGCGTATGGTCCACGAAGGTTAGGTGCAATACCTGCGGTGAAGTCAAGGTGCTTACAACCATCGTAAGCGCCCTTGTCGTAGCAAGGGGCAACGGGGATTTGTTCGTTGGTCATCCATTCCTTACCAGTTGGGCAAGGGGTGCAGTTGCAGGTGCAAGTTGCGGGAAGTTCAACGTTTGCGAAGTTTGGAATTGTGCTCATGTGTATGATACTTAAAGTGAAAGGTTAATAAATACAGAGAATTAGATACCGAGCGTTGTCTGAAGGGTATCGAGAACTGTGTAGCAGTTGGCCTTCACGTGAATGAAGTCATTCACACCAGCAGTCTTGAAGCTTTCGATGTGCTCGGTTGGGTAACCTGCAACCATGATGTACATGTCGGGTACCAAAGCGCGGACGGCTTGGCAGAAGGCAGGTACGATTTCTGGGTAGGTGTCATCGGTAGAGCAGATGATGCAAGCCTTGCAGCCAGATTCGGCAGCGAGCTTAGCAGCTTCTTCGGGGGTCTTGGAGCCAGCAGGGTAGACGGTGTCAAAACCAGCGGCACGGACGAAGTCTTGGGAGAAGTCAGCGCGTGGCTTGTGTTGACGGAGGGGACCGCATGTGGCAAGGTGAACCTTAGGACGTTCGCCATTGGCTGCCTTGTAAGCAATGGCCTTGTCGAGCAG